>NZ_JIAK01000040.1 GCF_000620765.1 Desulfovermiculus halophilus DSM 18834 | reverse complement strand
CTGAGCTTTTTTTTATTCCTGTCTTAAGTGCTTTCACAGGTCATGGGCTCACCAAACAAGCTTTGTTTTTGGCCTATGACGCTTCAGCTATGCGCGAAAATAGCAACCAAATGAACTCCCAGGGCGCTGGGGTAGTGAAAATAGGGCCTTGTCTACAATTTGTTGCTAAATAATTCAACGGTAACCAACCATGACTGATGACTCGAAAAATGGGGAAGAAATTAGCATGGGATATCAACAGGTAGCAGAGTGGGTCTCTTTAAAACCCGGCATGGGTGGGTCCGGTGTGTGTCGGCGGTAACAGGCATATTCGAGCATAGTCCAGTACAAAAGCATATTAGGACTTAATCGACTGTATTTTTTAAGTGACGATGCCCACGGATTAGACAGGATGTTCTGAAATCCAAGCACCAAGCTTCCAGCCACAGGCTGATCGCCTTTAAAAACCAGGAATATTTTTGTCTGTTCCCGAAACTCATTCAGAAGGCAGGTGAAAAATTTTTTTGAGTGAACAGGAGAACCCAAATCGCGCATATTGATGCTGAATACATCATAAAATCCTGTTAGGAGTTCCTGTCCTCCAATCGCTGCGCGCAGACCTTCTCTGATAGGTTTCCGAATTTGACTCCGGAGCTTTGACTTGAAAGATGAAAGGAGTTGCTCTGAGGCTTCAGGAAGTGAGCGCATTATCCGCACCTTGCCCATATCTGCATAAAAATGCACGTCCGGGTTTGGTTCCCCAAGCTCCATAAGCCCCTTACAGGATGTCCCGCTTGACACAAATGATGTATCGGCATCACAGTGGAATGGATGTGTCTGTCGAATCTCGAGTGTTGTCCCCTTAACCTTTTTTAGGATTTCAACGGATCGTTGCAAAAGCTTTCTTTCCAGAAGAATAGAATCGGCCAGAACTCCAGCAGCATCTACATACGGCAATGAAATGAGGCTGTTGCCAAAAAACCAGTTTTTAAGCTGCACCAGAGGAAGTATGCCGGCAATAGTATAGTCTGAACAGTTTGATGAATTTTCTGATTGAGAAGAGGCAATCAGATAGTGCGGCTTATGCCCATATGCTGCTTCTATGACATTCTTCCATCCAGACAAATGGTATATTGATCCATGTGGATGAGCATATACATATTTATCCCATGCATATGTATCAATATTCATTATATATTTTACAGATTTTTCCATGATCTGATTATATATTAAAGATCATCAGTGGTTGTGTCTATACAATAATCTTGTTTTGATCTCCCACAAGTAAATGTTATTATTTCTCCTAATAAACCAGAACTCCATGCCTGAACTCCCAGCACCATAACAATAACACCTAAAAGTAGTAATGAACGATCACCAATTGGCTGTCCACTTACAATTTTTTGCCATATAACAATACCACATATAAATAATCCAAAAATAAATACAGTTATACCAATAAAACTAAAGAACCGAAGTGGTTTTCTGGTATATCCCATAATAAAAAGCATAGTAAAAACATCGATAACACGGCTAAAGTACTCAGACAAACTATACAGCCCTGTTTTTCCGTATTCTTTATTATGCGAACATGAAACCTCTTTAATTCTATAACCTTTCTTGGAAGCAACTAAAGGCAAAAAGCGGTACATATTTCCATAAAGAGGGGTTTGCTCAACAACTTCTCGTCGAAATATTTTTACTGTGCAGCTCAAGTCATGGATTTGTATACCAAATATTTTTTGTACAATCCAATTAAACACCCTGGATTGAAATTGATTGATCCCAGGATCAACCCGTTTTTTTCTCCAAGGTGTTATCAAATCAGTATCAGAACCAAATGCATCCAAAAGATTTCCTATATCATCAATACTGATTTGCATATATGACCCACATACCAAAATGGTATTGCCACAACTTTGTTTTACACCAGCACGAATGCATGTAGATTGAGGTGATTTTTTACTTATAAACAAAACCTTGATCTTATGCAGATCCATTCCCATTTGGCATATTTTATCAGTTAAAAATCCATCAACACCGTTTACCATCAGAATAATCTCAAAAGACAGATTCCTCGAGCTAAACAAAGAATATACATCCTGTATAAACTGAGGAAATTCAGGATGCTCTTCATCCAATAAAAATATTACCGAATACTCAGGACACACGCTTTGTTCGCAGCACATAGAATTATCTGACTTTGTATTGTAATTCATATCCAGCTTACTATCCCTCTCGTTATACACATATATATTGCGTTTATCAGCACACTTAACTAAAGTACATAACATTAACCCCTTGTCATTTGCACGAATGCTTCATCACATCACTCCAGAATTTTCTTAGCGTTGCTTACAGTGTGGCTCGCTAATCGCACAAATTATCATAAACCTATATTCATTATGCTATTTCATACGCTTCATTTTTCACAATATAATTAACATTTATATACTTATTAATGCTTATTGCATAGGCCATAAATCCTATCGGTATGATAAACTCTCTATATTCTGTAACTTCCCAATATCGGATTAAATTTTCTCCATTAATTATAAATGTCACTTGCGAAACAATCATAAATATCAACAAACAAAATGTAATAATCTTTTCATTTTTATTACGCAGTAAATTAATAATTAGCAACAAATAGAATAAGCTGAATACATATGCAACTTGCGTAAATACTATATTCCACATATCATAGTTAAAAGCACATGCCAAAGATCCAAAAATTCCAACAATAGGACTACCGATCACTAAATTATCATCAATTCGATTTAAATAATTTTTATGCGTTATTTTTAAAAATGGTAAGAAAACTAAAAAGACAAATGCTCCAAAATAGTATATACTTTCAATATAATTTGTAGCAAAATTATGGAGATTTATTTCATTCTGTAAATTACTTTTCATATATTCTGGAGTTTCAATATTTAATACCCTTTGACACCAAGATATTTCCTCCATTGCAATTATGAAGAAGATAATGGACAAAATAAGATAATAAACCTTAATATACTTCGATACTTCATCGACATCCAACGTTTTCCGCAAAACATTAAGCATAATAACACTGCTTAAAATAAGCAAGAGGAAAGACCCAAACTCTATAGGGCCATCTTCTAATGATAGTTGACTAAAATACCATGGGCTGTACATGAATATAAACCAGAACAACACGACAACGAGAAGTGAAAAAATTATAACTAATTGTGATTTCTTATCAAATGCAATTTCTTCTAATTTATTTACATTAATTAGACTCATGAATATAAATAAAGTACCTATAGATATTATGAATGTACGAATAATATAGACAAAAGATACATATGGATCATCTTCACAGAACACAGGTATATTCAATATAAATTTATCAAAAAATATTGTGATAATTATCAATGATAAACCTATATACAACATACTTGTCTTGTCAGTGAATCCTTTCCATTTCACACGACACCCCCTCTTTTCGCTATTAACTAGTTATGATCGATACGTCTTGAGCAAGTCTTTCATTGTCAACTCAGGAAGGCTAGTATGCTGAAGATCACTGATCCCAACAATGAGTTCCCCCAAAATCCCTAAAATCAAAAGGTGAACCACTGCTGAACCGGAGAGGACCGAGGCGATAATGAAAAAAAACGGCTTACCTGCGCTCCAATGGAGCATCCAGCCCAAACATGCCGCTGAGCCCAAAAAGAGAGAAAGAATAACAAAGGGAAGAGACAAGACCGCAAATCCCTTCAAAGGCATAGAAGAAAACTTGATAATTAAGTTTATTGCAACTATGTCAGACAGCACCTTAAAAATTCGGCTCAACCCATACTTGGATACGCCATGCTTCCGCGAGTGGTGCTCAACCGGTATCTCGGCAATTCTCGCCCCTGTCATGCTGACGATGGCAGGAAAAAAGCGGTGCATCTCACCGTACGCCTTGATAGACCGTATGCATTCTGTACGATAGGCTTTTAGGGAGCATCCGTAGTCATGCAATGTAACACCGGTTGTCTTGGAAATGATAAAGTTGGCAACTTTTGATGGGATGACCCTGGACCAATGATCTTTTCGATGCTTTCTCCACCCACTGACAATATCATACCCCTGCCTCATTGTTTCCAATAGCTTGGGGATATCAGAAGGCTCATTCTGCAGGTCCCCGTCCATGGTCACAATAATCTCACCTCGAGCATATTCACACCCCGCCACCATAGCCGCGGTTTGGCCAGAATTGCGCCGAAACCGGATCCCTCGCAACTGTGGCGTGCTTCTCCGCAATTGCTCGATCTTAGTCCAAGTCGCATCCTGTGAACCGTCATCTACAAAGATGATCTCATAACTGACATCAAAATCTGAACCTGCGGTCACGATTTTGTTCACCAGCTCACTCACTGATTCCTCTTCGTTGTACAAAGGAACCACAATGCTCAAATACGGTGCTTGACCACTGTCCATATTCAAAGCAAAGGGAATAGCTTCATCATCCGATCTAATGCGACATTCGCATTCGGGCAATTTTTTTGTTGTTTGCATAGGACACTGCCTGTTTTGATAAACATTTTAGCCTATATGAAAAACTTAACATTTATGAATATTTAAATTTCAGCATATCTATTTAGTTATAATTTTATATTTTTATTTTTGTTACATAATGTTGAAAGGCATAATTATACATATTTGCAAAAGCTTTTGTGGGTAGACTTGGTCCCACATAACAGGCATAATAGTTTTTTCCAACAGTTGGATGTAAACTATATTTGTAATCTCCATACCCTTGCCCAAAATCATAAATTTAAAACATTAAGTCATATAATGAACGTCGAATTGCTTCAATATTTAAAATCCACATAGGTGAATATTTTGCATAGTCTGGATCGAATCCAACCTGATAAGCAAGGTAAGTTTCATTGTTTATAAAACTTAACTGGGCAGCAATTGTTTGCTCATTTAAACGGAGCTGCAGAATCTCTGCTTTGTTTGCTTGCGCAAGCTTCATGGACATATATTTCAGAAAACTCACCTTATTATCGCAAAGTAATGTGTTCCAATTCTTAGACGCAAATCGTTTCTTATGCAGAACAATTAGTTCATCAAATGCAGCAGGAAATTCATCTATGCTGGCAACCTTAACCGTGACATCCCCTTCTTTTCGTAAAGAATTCAACGCATGTCGAAGACGTTTGCGTCGACTCTTGCTCAAACGCTGCATTGGATCACTGATTTGCGGATCTGCTTCCACCCAGACCCGGTCGCATTGAGGTTGAATCCTGCCCTGTGCCCCTAAGACACTGCACAACATTGATTCACTGCTGAGATTTCGCAAATGACAAAACGAATGCCAATTCAATGAAC
Source organism: Desulfovermiculus halophilus DSM 18834 (assembly GCF_000620765.1). Taxonomy (NCBI): domain Bacteria; kingdom Pseudomonadati; phylum Thermodesulfobacteriota; class Desulfovibrionia; order Desulfovibrionales; family Desulfohalobiaceae; genus Desulfovermiculus; species Desulfovermiculus halophilus. The sequence continues at coordinate 10,347 of NZ_JIAK01000040.1, read as the reverse complement.
TCCACAAGCCTTGGGCAACATGCTGAATCAAATCGTGATTATTTGGCTCCGCTAACAAGACTTCATTCTGCGGAGACATTCGATACCCTATAAAATCAATGACCTGTAGGACAGATCCCAGCATGTTGCGGGAAAACAGAGGCATGATGCCAACCGCCCGCCCATTGCCATCCTCCATCACCCGGATCGCAACTCTTAAATTTTGTTCAGGGGCCAAAACATGAGAGCACCACATCCGGCACCACTCCCAGGATTGAAACAGGCCGGCTCCCTGGTGCGGGTCCTCCCAGGACTTCCATATATCCTTGAGTGAATCCATCTCATCCAAAGTAGTGACATGCTGCACACGAACTCCGGCCATCCCTCCTCCTTACGCTCTTGTTCCCGCCTAAACACTGTTCACTGCACCCTGTCAGCACCTTGCCGTCAGGGCGGTAAACAAGGATCTGTAGCCCTTGGACGCTACCTGCTATTTTCGGCTCTTCGACACAGGAAATGGAATTGCATACATAAGAGTTTGTCGTCTCTTCTGTGTGCCGTGAGCGGCAGGCCCGCACATTTTCTTGGTCCCGCCAAAAGGGGGAAACCCGGCACTCACGTGTATGATAAGTTTTCGTCACACAGAAAGCAGTGATCCGCACGTGAGTAGCCGGGAGGGGGCAGGGATCCCCCTTTGGCGGGGCTTAGAAAATACCGAGCCGAAAGTGGGCTCACAGAAGAGACGGCAAACTCCAAAAGTCCACAGGCTACGTCGAAGAACCCTATTTTCGATTGCAAAAGCTGGACCGAAACAGGGCAAGTTTCGTATCCCGCATTATGCCCATCAGAAACCTGCCTTCTCCCTGGCGAATATCCCGAAACGAGAGCATGACGCCTAGATAAATCAAAGAGGCTGTCCCAATGGTTTGCCAAAGTCCTATGTCCGATTCCGCCCAGGGCAATGGGATCAAGAAGGCGCACACTCCAATCGAAGATATGACCATCCGTTTGCCGACCCTGGGAATCCCCAACACCATGCTCAGTCGGATCAAAAATATACATGCAAGTATAGTCTCCATGCTTAGCATGACACTTGCCGCACCGATAGCGCCAAAGTGATGGATGGCAAACAAAAATATGGGAATACTGGCGCATGATGTCCAGAAATATCCTTTTGCAATTTCGGATTGCCTGTCTGCTGCAGTGAGAAAAACCTCAAACATCCCTTTGAGAGGTCCAGCTATCAGCATCCAGGCTAAAATCTCCAAGACATGTGCAGACTCCTCAAAACCTTGACCATAGACCACATCGATGAGATCCGATGATATAAGCCACAACCCAGCCGCAGCAGGTAATGCGACAAGTATGGTGCTGTTCACCGAACGATGGTAGAGGTCTTTCAATCGAGCCTTGGACTCCACATAATGTTTTGAAGCGGCGGGAAACAGGGACAGGGGGGCAAACATAGCCATACAGGTCAACAGAAGAATAATTCTATGGGAGGTATTGAATATTCCCGCAGCTGCCGTACCGATCAATATCCCGAGCAGAATGACAGGCAAGCGGATCAAGAGTTGCTCGAGAAAAGAATGCAAACCGTAGGGAAAAGCCTTCGACAGCAGCGAGGTCAATTCGTAGAGACGCGTCCATAGTCCAAGATAGCCATAATACCGCACCGCAAGGACATATCCTATCCCCGCATGAACCAGGCTCATCAAGGGCAAGGCGGCAATGGTCAGGATCAATCCTCCGCCGCAAAAAATAATTGATACCCCAAGCAGGGCAGTAAAGATCCTCTGGGACATATCCAAGAGGCTGGTTATATGCATTTGTTCCCGGGAAACAAAGATTGCGCCAAACCCATCCACCAAGGTTGTAAGAACCTGATACGTGCCGATAAGCCAGATAATGATGACAAGCTCACGGGGGAAGGAGACGACCCAAGTGACCAGCAGGATGCTGATTATGGCCAGAAGGCAAAGGACGAGGCGCAAGGACAGGACCTGACTGTAGTGGGCCATCACCCCGCTTTTCAGACAGCTCATTTCTTTGATTGACAGTTTGTTCAGTCCGGAATCAGCAAAGACAGCGAACAAGCCGGTCAGTCCCATGGCAAATGAGTAGTGCCCTATACCTACTTGTCCAAAACTTCGGGCTATGAGTACGAAATAGATGAACATAAAGCTGTCGGCGAACAGCTTGCCAAAGACCAAGAACCCGAAGTTCTTGAAGATGCGCGAACTGCTTGCAGCAGGAACAGGGCTTGGGGAGCTCATTTTATCCATTGCGAGCTGCCAAACCGGGCTGATGGTGCATCTGATCTGCAAAAGACATGGTTACGACCCGGGATAGCGGGACTCTTCCGTGCCCAGGCAGGCGAAATATGTACTTCGGAGGCATACGGCGTATTGGAATCGGATGCACATCGTGCTCATCTACGAAGCCGGGCAGCAAGCTTCCCCAGGCATTGGATATATAGCCTGCTGCCAAAGACAGCTCTACCGCGAGTGGAGACCCCCGAAACCAGGGAAAGCAAAAATGCTGCACACTCTTGCCCGGCAGACGGCTTTCAATCTCTTCTTTGGAACGCCTGAGATCCTCCAGAAGGGCTGACCGTTGTTCTGAACTCGATTCAAAGCCTGCTTCTGGATACCGGGACCTCATCTCTTGAACCAAGGATACAAGGGTCTTGCGCCAGCCAGGCTGCTCAAAGAAGGCCTCATGTCCATGGGCTGCAACGTGCTGGGCGCAAAACATGGCTATCCGGGGATCCTCGATATAAGCCGGCCTTTTTCCCATCCGCGCACCCCACTTAAGAACAGGCCGCCCCCAAAGCATGGAGGCCGATCTAAATGGGGCATTATCATCTGTAAGAAGGGGCGCAAGGTCCGAATCAAGAAAGGAAAAATCCATCCCGGGTCTTATAAAGTCGACAACCTGTTTGGTAATTGATATACTGTGATGATACATGGAGTGGGATTGAAAATCGAAAACACCACTGTCATGCATCTCTCGTATTTGCGGCCACGTACACATCTTGTCTCGATAATATATCTTATTTTCCTCATCATTTTCATGAACTCTTCCTGGAACAATATAGGCGACAGCCTTCATATTAAACTTCTTTAATAAAGGATACGCTGTGGAATAAAGACTCTTGTGTCCATCATCAAATGTTATGAGGATATATTTTTTTTTCTTCTTATCTCCCAACATCTGAACATATTGATTCATGAGCATTGTTTCATATTCATTTGCCGATATATACTCCAGGCATTCTTTTATAAATCCATAACTTACGCCATGAAATGCAAAAACGGGAATTTCATCTCTGTTTGCTTTAGATAATACATAGCTTGGATATTTTCTGAGTAATATCCCCAATATCTCATTCTTATTCTTTTCTATTTTTCTTTTTATTCGTCCACTCTGCATATCGTCACCTTTGACCAACGGCCCACTCTAAGGCAGACAAGGTCTCCTTGGCCGTCTTCTCCCACGAAAACCGCTGCACATTTTGAAAGCCCTTTTCGATCATTTCCCTATGCAGACCGGGATCTTCCAGGAGGGAGGAAATGGCTTGGGCGATGCTCTGAACATCCAAGGGATCCACATACAAAGCAGCCTCCCCCGCAGCCTCCGGGCTTCCGCCGGTCCTGCTGATGACCACCGGACACCCGCAGGCGTTGGCCTCCAGGGGGATCGCCGGGAAGCTTTCATAGAACGAGGGGAAAACAGTGAGTTGGGCAAGGTTATAAAGCCCGACCAAATCCTCATGTGGAACATGGCCCAGGACATGAATATGTCCATTTGTGTTCAGGCTGGAGATCAGCTCCATTTCAGATGCATACTTCCAGCGTAAAGCTCCGGCAATAACCAGATCGATATCATGGTCCTGCCGAACCTTTGCAAACGCCTGGAGCAAGCGTTTTATATTTTTTCCCGGATAGATATGCCCGACATAGATTATATAGTCTCGGGAAATATCATATTTGGTGCGAACTCTCTCCAGGTTCTTTTCATCATGGATAACCCTGAATATGGGACTTGCTGCCAGATGAACAGTTTTCACCTTGCGTGGATCTATCCCAACCTTCTCTATTATATCCAACCGTCCTCTTTCAGAAACGGCAATTATGAGATCAGAACGCTTCAGGTATTGGGGGTAAATTGTTTTAAAAAATACCATATCTAATTTTTTGTGATGTTCAGGAAATACAAATCGTTCCGTTCCGTGCAAAACCATTGCAGTTTTGCAGGAAGACAAAAAAGGAACAGAAAATTTTGTATGAAATACTATATCAACTTTTTCTCGATCTGCTGCTCGGGGAACAGCCCATTGGTCCCACATCCATTTCCCTCGAAGCGGCACATAAAACTCCCTCACATTTGGCACCTGGGAGAAGTTGCCAAGGTCAGACTTTCTGGAAAAGTAAAGACAATACTCATTGTGAGAATCGATATCGATTAAAGACTTCACGATCCTTCGGGTGTAGACCCCTATCCCCCCGATTTCTCCCCAGGTCCGAGCGCAAACCCCGATTTTCATTCCATTCCCTGAGCCTTGTGGATTCCATGGCTTAAGAGCAGCTTTTCCGACTGGCTGAGAGAGGACAGCTCAATTGCCTCTTCATCAGCAATACTGATCCCGAAGATATTCTCCAGCTCCATAATAAATCTCAAATGGCTGATAGAGTCCCACATCTCAAGATCATTCCGGGATATATCCGGTGCATCCCCATCGATATCAATCTGTAAGATATCAGATAAGATCGCCACAAGATCGACGTCCCCTTCCAAGGAACAAAACACATAACGATTGTTCATTGCTCTGCCCCATCCGATTGTTGGCAATGCAAATTTCGGTAGAGAACCTTGCCCAAACCGTTCTTTGGCAGGCTTCGGACAGCCTGAACATAAAAGGGCACTTTGTGGCTCGGCAATCGCCGGGCGCAATGGCGAACTACCTCCTTCCCGTCCGGAGAAGCGCCGTTTTTAAAAACCACAAACGCCTGAGCGACCTGCCCCAAAGCTTTGTGCTCGATACCGGCAACAGCCACATCAGCAACATGGTCCAATTCCAGAATACAGTTTTCGACCTCCAAGGGAGCGAATTTCCGCCCTCCACAGTTGATCATGTGATCCTTCCGCCCATGAAAGTAATAGTACCCTTCGTTGTCGCAACTTCCTAAATCACCGGTCCGCAGCCATCGATCTTCAGTCAGTGCCTTTTGAGTTGCTTCCGGCTGGTTATAATATCCGCCAAAGACATGCACGCCGCGAATCCAGATCTCGCCTTCCACCCCGGGACTTACAGCTTTGCCCTGCTCATTTCGGACACTCATCTCTACCCCAGTGATCGGCGCCCCGATGGAATCAGGTCTGACCCGGGCCATGCTGTCCGGAAGAACCGTACAGGTTGACGCCTCGGTGAGTCCGTAGGAATTGACGATTTCAATTCCGGGAAACCGCTCTTTAATGGCCAGGTAGGTCTCTGGATCGATAGGAGCGCTGGAGTTCATCAGTAAGCGCAAAGAAGGAAGGTGTGCGGAACAAAATCTCTCGAACAGCAGCATGCTTCGAAATATTGTCGGTACTGCACGCAGACAGGTCACCCCTTCATTGTGAATACAGGCAATCAGAGATTGGGGCTCAAATGTGTCCAGCAGCACAATCGATCCGCCCAGCTCCACCAGGGGCATCATTTGACTTGCCAGGGCGCTGGAATGGCTTAAGGGCATGACAATGACAATCCTGTCCCGATGCGTGTACCCAAACCCCTGGATGGCAAGTCGCGAAACGGCCCGGACATTGGCATGGGTCCGCATCACTCCCTTGGGCTTTCCGGTAGTGCCTGAGGTGTACATCAATTCCGCGACATGCTCTGGGAAAAGAGGCGCATCCTCAGATGCACCCCAATCTTTTTCCAGCCATTCCTCGAAGCTCTCCACCCCCGAATCATCAATCCCGATGCCCAAAATATTTGCATCCGAATGAATGGCCCGCAGCGCGAGCTGCAGCTTGGGCCACAGCATGTGATGCACTATGATGTGCCCCGGGTTGGAATCGTTGAGGACCGTGGCGAGCTCATCAGGGGTCAGGCGTTCGTCGAGAGGATGCACAATCCCGCCGGCATTCACGACAGCGAAATAGCTGAGCACAAACTCAATGGAATTGGGAATCAGCAGCCCCACAATCTCCTGCTGCCCAAGACCCCATTCTGCTTTCAGCCGGGAAGCAAGGGCCTGAACCATTCGGCCGGCCCGGCTGTAATCGATGCGTCTACTTCCCGCCACCAGCCCTGTCTTCTGCGGCCAGCTCGTCGTGGTGTTCTCCCACAGTGAACGCAGTGTATTCATCCGCTGTCCCTTTCCTTCCGCTTCTCCACAACTCGAGCCGGATTGCCCATGACCACCGTCCATGGAGGAACATCCTTTGCGACAACGGCCCCAGCCCCCACAATGCTGTTTCTGCCCACGTGGACTCCATCCAGGATCCGAGCCCCAATCCCGATCCAAACATTGTCCTCGACCGTAATGCCCTGGGATGTCCTGGCTTGATGTATGACGGCTGTGTTCGGATCTCCATAGGCATGACCTCCGCCTAAAAAATAGCTCCCGGCGCCAACGGCCACGTTTGACCCTATCCGGAGCTGACTTCTGGATGCGAGAAAACAAAATGGGCCAAAAGAAACGAAACTTCCGATCTCCAGCTTTGAATCACTGCAACTGAGTATCGTGTTGCGGCCAAGCAGGACCTGATTTCCAATTTCTATACTGGAGCCTCTTCCCTTGGCATCAAGGACCACATAATCGTCAATCATAGTAGACTGCCCAATGGATATATGTGCAGGAGAACGAAGAACAACGCTTTTTCCAAACACAGTACCTTTCCCAATAGCGCGCAGGATACATGGATAGCATTTTCCACGCAGGAAAAACCCCAAGGCACCGGGGAGTGGAGCAAGAAAAAATATGCATATTTCATATCGCAGAAAGGCATAAAAAGAGCTCTGGCCGACGAAGATATTGCGATACCGTTTGCTCGCTGACAGGCTTTGATCGCCAAGCTCTTGTATCAAGGGACGTTCATTCATAATGCAGATCGTTTGGATAAAGGAGGAGATAGAGGTCAGAGTCGGACATCAGCTACAATAAACCTTCGTTTCTATACCACTGAGAAGTTAACCGAATGGCATCCTGCAAACTGAACTCAGGTTCAAACCCCAGTATCTTCTGGGCCTTATGAATGGAAAAAGCCCGGTTGTTTTGAAAAAAGCTCACCCTGCGCCGATGAATCGGAGGCTCTATGCCCAAGGGAACGCACATGGCTTCGCATAACCCGGCAAGCATGACTACCGGCCGTAAGGGGATCCTGTACTTAGGAGCAGGAACACCCAACTCATCTGCGATCATGTGAACCAGATCCCGAAGCAGGACATATTCCTGACCGCCGATGATAAAGGCTTGCCCAACTGCTCCCGGATGTTCCATGCAAAGACAGAAGCCGTGGACCACATCATCGATATAGGCAGGCTGAAAATACACATCCCCGCCTCCGACCATAACGAAGCGTCTGTGCTGAATCATTCGAAAGAGCTTGAGCATTCGGACGTCACCAGGCCCCATAAGGGAAATCGGCCGCACAACGCTGACCGGCAATCCAGTCTGCTCATGAAACGCCCATACCTTCTGCTCTGCCTGGAGCTTCGTCTCCTGGTACAGATCTCCCGGATTGTACGGGGTCTCTTCATTTGCCGGGATTTCCAGAACATTGCCGTGCACTCCTATAGTGCTGCAATGAACCACGCGCTGAACACCATGCCTGGCAGCGGCCCGCATGACATTCATGGTTCCGTCAACATTTATTCCGTATGCCTCCTTGCGGTCCGAGCCTCCTCTTCGAAAGTTGGACACGAGGTGAACAACGACATCCATTCCTTCCACCGCTCGATCGACGGCATCCCTGTCTCGAATGTCCGCCCACACAACACTGTCTGCATCACAGTCCCTGGGTCCGTTCCCAGCGCCCCTGGCCAAAACCCGGACCTGCTTTCCCTGCGAATTCAGTTTGGCAACCAGATGCCGTCCCAAAAATCCTTTCCCACCGGTAACCAAAACCCTGGTCATGATGTTTGCTCTCCTGAGGAGTATACGGCCTTCTTGTACAGCCAGGAATAGGCTTCAAGGATTTTGGATTTGAAAACGTCGAAGGTATACTTTCGTTCCACCAGCTCCCTGGCTTGCGCTGCCCGTTTCCCAGCCAGGTCTTTATTGCTGATGGCCTCGACCAGGGCCTGTCCCAGATCTATCGGTTCCGGATCAGCCAAAAAGGCCGTCTCTTCGCTCAGGACCTGGGTATGGGTGGCCCGTCTGGTGGCCACCACAGGACGTCCGGAGGCCATGTAGGAATAGATCTTCAAAGGTGTATTATCCCCCTCTGCCCGGGGAGAAACAAGGACATCGCTGATCTCCATCCAAGTGCTCATTTCGTTCAGGGGCCGGGGGCCGACCAGGCGCACCCAGTCTCCCATTTCTCCATCAGCGGCCATTTGCCGGTAATACTCCACTCTTTCCATCGGCCCCCCGACCAAAACCAGGACCGGACGTTGGGATCCTCTGAGCCTGCGGAGGACAAAACTCCACGCCTGGAGCAGCAGATCAATGCCCTGGTAGCTTTCCAGATTGCCGGTATACAGCACCACAGGAAGGTCCCAGAGCCTGAATGTATCCCGAAGATGATCAATGAGCACCAGGTCAGGTCCGCTTCCGGCTGGAGGCGGGATATCTTCTACCTGGAATATCTTGGCATGTGGAGCAAGATGAGCTGCGGATGCGGACAAGGCCGAACACATGGTCAGGACAATTGAACTCCGGCCCAGGGCCCAGGCCTCCATCCGACTAGCCAGGTGCAGCAGCCGGCGGCTGCGGATGAATCCTGAATATTCCAGCTGCTTGGACATACATGAGTCCATGTCGAACACACTTGCCCGCCGCAGGATGGTGCCCAGGCTCACAGCCAGAAATCCGCCCTCCTCCACACCGTGAATAACGTCATACCGGTTCCTTATGCACAATGCGGCTGCAGACAGACAGAGGAGAAGGTCGAAAGCCAGCTTGGCCTTGGACGGCCCGGCAGGAATCGAACTGACTCGAAAGATGTTGGGCAACCGGATCACATGCACATTGGGGATGTGAACATCCTGTCCGCAGGGAAAGACCAAAAGATCCACCTCATACCCGGCTTCTCCCAAAACATGGGTAAAAAGCTTGACGTTTATGGGCGTGCCGCGATCCAGATAAAAGGGCTGCGGGGCGATGACCAGCACCCTTTTTCCCCGGGAGTCGGCATATCGCTTACCTAGTCCCCCCTTTCCCAGCCGGGCCCAAAATCCCGCCCGGGCATGAAGCTGGCAGGAGCCAACGTCCTGGCCGACTGCATGCAGGGTGCACAAAGCCTTTGTGCCGCCATGCCGGATCTGCCTAAGCATCTCCAATTCCCTCCAAAGGGCTGTACCGCGCGAGTACCTCCTGGATTTCTTTGTCTTTTGTCTGTTCGTCCCAGCCCAGCTCTGAGGTCAGCACATCGGCAGCTGCCCTGAGGCTTTCAGGCTTGGGGCGGGCTGCACTGCCCATGCCCGTGCGGCGAAAGACAATATCTCCCAGGCTCACAGCCATCTCCTGTCGAACGGCATGTGCAATCTCCGCAGCCAAGACCGGGGGATCGAGACTGACAAAACCCGACAGATCAGTATCCTGTGCCAGGAGTCCAAGGATGCGCTTTGCCTCCGATCCGTACCTTTGGAAGAGAAAGAGGGGATCAAAATTCATCTTTGCAACATATTCATCTTTGTGGGTATAAGCATCTCCCCAGCTTTCTGCATCGATCGACAAAGAAGACTTAACTGACTTATATTCTTTACTTTTTTTCAATTTTATGCGTTTAATAAGCTTTTTAGCAACATGAGGAGCGGTTGTATATTTCACTCCTTGAACTGAGTAAAGTCCAGATATTTGATCTGTATACTCATGGTCGATTATGGATTCTTTCTGATGCGTATGAGTTTAGCCCTTTGATAAACTAAGCTGCCATGTCCAATTCCGTCTCATTTTGGGTGTGGTTTCGCTTAATATAGTTTTTGCTCAGCTCTGTGACATGTTCGACTGGATTGCGCCCCTGCAGATACGATGTTCGAAAGATCGACATCAATACTGCCTGGGCATCTGCCCCGGCCTCTGAGCGGTTTTGCTGGGAGATCTTTCGGGAAATGACCGGTCCTCGAATTTGCTGCTCTGCATGACTGTTCTCTGGGCTCACATCATAATCAAGGAAAGTAAAAAGCTCTTTCTGATGTCGCTTCAGCCGCTT
>NZ_JIAK01000039.1 GCF_000620765.1 Desulfovermiculus halophilus DSM 18834 | reverse complement strand
AAGCCTGCATTTGGAAACCCGGGCGACTCCTGAAGTCGGAGCATCTGGGTTAGCAGATTATGGCAAAGCTGGGTTTTCCAGATTGCGCCCCGGATTTGCGGACCGATTCCCCCCCTTGAGGGGGGAATCCAAGGGGGGTGTTTCTTCTTCTTCTCCTACTGCTTCAAGGGAAAGGACAGAATATTGCTCTGCCCGCCGCTCTTGAAGATACCCGCCTTCTGGGTGGTGACCACATACACCGTGTCCTGGGTGACGTGCAGTCCCTGGATGCTGCCTTCCAACGGCCCGCCAAGGGTGCCGTGCTCGAACCTGCCGTTCTTGTAATTGAGAACCAAGAGCCTACTTTGGTTGGCTCCGCCCTGGCCGGTGATGGATCCGAACAGATCCTGACTGAAGGTGGGCACGATCACTTCCAATACCTGATCGTTGTCCAGGTCCACAAACTGCGGGGCCAGCTCGAAGCGGACGCTGTCAGTCATCGGGTTCTGGCTGGAGGTGTCTTTCTCATAGGTCAATGTGGACGCGCTGCCCCCGACCGGCATGGACGACTTGTACACGGCCCGGTCCTGATCGAAGATGAACAGAACGTTTTCCCGGATATTGACCAGCTCGGGCTCACCGTTTCCGGTCACGTCGGCAAAGGCGCTGCCCACGGCCTGAAATTGCCTGGGCAGGGGCATGTCCGGGTCCTGCCAGCTCAGGGAACCGTTCTGCAGACTCCCTTTCCAGGTCCGGGTGCCGAAGATCTCGTTCTTATCATACTCCTGGGCCAGGAGGGTTTCCGGCTCATGGTCCCCGTCCAGATCGAAACCAAAGATCAGCCGACCAATGCGGTCTTCGATGCAGTTCAGACTGCCGTCTGCATAGGAAAACAGGGCGCTCTGGACTTTTTCCTGGTACCAGATTGTGGCCGCTATAAAGGAAGTGTTCGTCTCTTGCGGCGCCCACCAGGAAAGGGCCAGGATCTTGCCCGGATATCCGCACTTTGCCGATGCCAGCTGCTTCTGCTCAGTCCCTATGCTGGAAACCCTGATCTGTTTCCCGTTGGAGGAGGCCATCAGGATCTCCTGCCCCGAGGACAGAAAATCGGCCATGACTGTCGGTTCATCCGGAGCCGCTATGGTCCGAAGTTGGCTGAACCTTTCCTTGTAGGCAACCGGGCCTCCAGGCTGGTCCGGCCCGGGCTGGGTCGCGTAGACCTCTTGGCCAGACGTGCCGGATTGGGCTTTGTCTCTGGCTGCGTATTGGTGGAGGAGCTGAAAGGACGGGCCGCGAACATCAAGACCGTCCTGGGTGTGAATGAAGTAGAGCCGATCCCTGGGGCTTTCAGCCAGCAGTTCGGGCTCGCTTGGCTTATCGGCCTGGCTCTGGCTGAAGGTGATCCAATTCAAATGGGGAAGGGCCTCCCGCAGGTTTTGATACAGGGCCTCGGAGTCATCGTCGGTGTAGTCCCAGAACACGGCCTGCATGTCACCGAAGCGGGTGATCTTCTGGCCGGGGCTAAGCTTCTGCTCGGCAAACAAGGGTCGGGTATAGGAAAATTTAGCTTCCACCTTGTGCACCCGGAGCATGGCCTGCACGTTCTGTACATGGCCCAGGACCTCCTTGGTCACCGGATGGACGATCTTTTTCCCCTGCCCGGCCACGGTGAACAGGTCGCCGGGGGCAATAGGGTCTGAGCGGCCAAGATCAATGATGACCTTGCCCCCCACCGTGTCCACCACGTAACCGTTTAAGGGCTTGAGGTCCTGCTGCAGTGCCTGCATGTCCAGGGCCTGCCCGGTGCCGCTGCCCAGGATGAATGCAGCTGCGAGAAAAATCAGAAAGCACGACCGGTTTTTCCAGCTCATAAATCTGTTACCTCCATTGATTTGCCAGGTGAAAATTGGTTTGTTTGATTGGTTTCAAAGCGTACTTCTCTAGCAGCATAATTTGCAAGTGCATGCCGGATGAGAGATTGATATAAAGCCGGAAGCAACATCCCCCCCGTAGCCCCCCTCAGTACAGAAGTCAGAAGACAGAGGCCAGAAGACAGAAAAAGAAGGAAAAGACACCCCCCAACCCCCCTCAAGGGGGGACGAAGAGAACACCCCCCGTAGCCCCCCTCAAGGGGGGACGTGGGAGAATGGTCGCGGTTTGTGGAGCTTGAGTCCAGCTTTTCGCTCAGGTCTCTATCGGCATTTCCTTGTTCAGGCACGATACCTTGTACTCCCAGCCCGTACTTGGCGGTTAAGGTCCCCCCTTGAGGGGGGAATCCAAGGGGGGTGTCTCTTCTGCAAAGGGTCGAGGTCCAAGGATCAAGGCAGCCAGGAGTAACCCCCCAACTCCCCTCGAGACAGAAGTCAGAGGACAGAGGTCAGAAAAAAGTAGGAAGCGACACCCCCCAAAACCCCCCTCAAGGGGGGACACAAGAAGAGACACCCCACATACAAAAAAGGGCAGGGCATATATGCCCCGCCCCTTTGTATGCAAAATGACCGTCAACTGCAAGGAGCCGGAACTTAGAACTTGTACCGGATCCTCATGTCGGAGCGCCAGATGTCCTCATCTGAATCGCCGTCTTGTTCCCTTTCGAAATAGTCCATGGCATCGCCTGCGGCCAGATAGCCAGCGTTCCAAGCCAACTCAACGTTTTCAAACAGTTGGTACTTGACGTAGCCGTCAACTTCCATGCCCAGCTCGTCCTCAGACACATTTTCTCCAGTCAATTTTGATTTATACTCAACATCCTCTGAGGTCATCATGTACATCCCGGCCAGGCCGACCTGCAATTTTTCATTGACTTGATAGTCCCAGCCCAGTTTGTTCATGATAAACCCGCGGTCCAGGATGTAGTGCCGCTCTGTGAAGTAATCGTCGTCGGCATAGCCGCCTTCCATGAGGACGATGCTGTCCGCGCGGTCGATATCCGTGGCCATAAAGGCGTCGAGATCGTCGTCATCTGGATCATCATCACCTGATGTGTACCAGAAAGTATAGGTAAAGGTATGTTTATTCCAGTTCATACCCAGATCCAGGTGAGCAAAATAGGCGGAGACGTCGTAGTCTTTGGTATCCAAGTCATTAAAATCAAACTCGTTATCTCCAAAACGCAAGTCATTGAGATCATCTAGGCTGGCATATTGAAGCCTATCAATGCTTCCGGTCTGATACATAGCGTCCCAGTTCACAAAGAAAGGATCAAAGCCCATGGAACCGTCCAGACCAAATGTGGCCAGACTAATGTCAGCGCCTACATCTTCATAGCCAAAGTTCTTGAACTCATACATGGCCGGAGTTAGCCCGTAGTTGAGATCTCCGCCGAGGATCTTGTCCTGCTGGTCAGAATCGGCTGTTTTGTCTGTATCTTGCATTTGATACAGTGCGAAAAGGCCCAGCTTGAAGTTATCCATTCCTTTGTAGTCCAGCCGGCCATAAAAGGAATCCTGATCGTCAAGGAGGTCTTCATCATCTTCAGAAGCCACATTTGCTTCATAGCCCCGGAGCCAGCCCAGCTGATAATCAAATACTCCGGCGGCACCGTTCAGGGTCACCCCACCGACGGTTTCCTTCCACAGGAAGGGGTTGATGTTTATCGGCTGCAGGCCCATGCGCATCCTGGACTCCTGGTCCACAAAGGGCAGCTGGAAGTCGAAGTATCCCCAGCGGACCTCCATTTGGACTTCGTCCCCGGAGTAGTCCATCTCGTCGTCTGCACCAAAGTGCAGGCCCCCGACCTCAGTGGCGAACACGCCCTTGTAGTCCCCGTCGTCGCTGGCCGCCTCGAACCAGAACCGATACTTGATCTCCCCGAAGTTGTCGTACACATCGTCGTCATCCAACTTTCCGTTGTGTTCACCCTGGAAAAAGTCGTTATGGTTTGTTCCGAGGAGAAAACGGTGGTTCATGTCCCCGTGAAAGTCGACCTTCACGGCCATGGCCGGACCGGCCATGAGGACATAGGCCACACCGCACAACAAGAGCCCTAGCCACGCCCATCGAAACTTTTGCATACCTTCCTCCTTACAAAAGCTGCGGGTTGTATTGTTCTCCCCGTCCCGGGCAGGCGGAATCGCTGTGCCCGATTCGGGGCATGCCGGCCTTTTTGTGCCCCAAGTTTAAAAATTTATACAAGTCTATACACACAGAGGTGTGTTGTCAAGGAGGGGGAGCAGATATTTTTCAATTTTTGAGCATAAAATGTGCTTGTTGACACGTGTTTAGAGGTTAACAGATGGCCGGGGGAAAACCCAGGCGACGAATCGCGCGGATATCCACTGATTGATGTCAAGAAAAGCGTAAATAAACGTTAACAGTGGTTGGGATAATTCAAATCGAAATCGGGATCGCTATCGCTATCGAAATCGAAACAATATGTCATTCGGTGCAACAGGGACCCTCAGTTTATGGAAATCGATCCCGATCCCGATTTCGATTTCGATCTTGAAAAAAGAAAATCCAGACAAACGGATGCACTTGACGCTCATTCTTCCCGCCAGTGATCTTCAGCGTTATCCGGGTTTCCGCCTTTATCGGGAGGTAGCACGACAGCGGAAATACTTTAGTCCCGTCATTCCTGCAGAAAGCAACACCCCCCAACCCCCCTCAAGGGGGGACGGGGTGGGTTGTCAGCTGTGGCTTGAATTTTGGAACCCGGCGTTCCTTAAGGTCGGATCATCTGGATTCGCAGATTGTGGCAAAGCTGTTTTTTTCGGATTGCACCTGAGTTGAGCGGCTTATGTCCCCCCTTGAGGGGGGAATCCAAGGGGGGTGTTTCTTCTGCGGAGGGCCGAGGTCTAAGGAGCAAGGCAAGCAGCCAGAAAGCAACACCCCCCAACCCCCCTCGAGGGGGGACGGGGTGGGAGATCAGCTGTAGCCTGGATTAGGCAGGGTGACTTCTGTTCTCTGACGTCTGTCTTCTGTCCTCTGTATTGAGGGGGGAATCCAAGGGGGTGTTTCTTCTGCGGAGGGCCGAGGTCCAAGGAGCAAGGCAAGCAGCCAGAAAGCAACACCCCCCAACCCCCCTCGAGGGGGGACGGGGTGGGAGATCAGTTGAAGCCTGGATTAGGCAGGGTGACTTCTGTTCTCTGTCTTCTGTCCTCTGTATTGAGGGGGGACGACGGGGGCAGTACAGTTGTGGCTTGTTTCTGTCGATCTCGGCTTTATGCAGGACTGTGGCTTTGGAAAACAGACTGTGGGAATAGCTGTTTATTTTGACCCGAACCTGGAATTTGCGAATCACGTCCCCCCTTCCTGTTCCTCCCTTACTGTGAGGGTCAGGCCGTCCACGTCCGTCACCCGGACCTGGGTTCCAGGGTTCAGCTGGGAGCCGTCGTGGGTTCTCACCTTCCATATTTCTCCCCGGATCCTGGCCTTTCCTCCTTCCGTCTCCCAGGAGGTGACCTGTCCGCTGAGCCCCAGCATGCCCTGGGATCCTGTCTGCCTGGGCCGGACCTGAGCCCTGGTCACCAGGTACAGGCCGAGGAGGATGAATGCGGACACGGCCAGGACAGTGGGCAGGATGACCTGCAGGGTCAGCCCCTCAAACCCGTACTCGAAATTGAAGAGGATAAGGGAGCCGATGAACAGGCAGACCACCGCTCCGACACTGAGCAGGCCGTAACTGGTGACCGCCAGCTCCAGGATGAACAGGATCATGGCCAGGAAGATGAGCAGTATGCCGGCGGCATTGGTGGGCAGAACCGCCAGGGCGTAGAGCCCGAGGAGGAGACAGACCGCTCCGAACACGCCGGGGAAGATGCTGCCCGGATTGCTCAGCTCGAAGAAGAGACCGGCGATTCCCCCCAAAAGCAGGAAATAGGCGATCTGGGGATGAAGGAGCCAGGAAAGGAATGTAGTCCGGAAACCGGGCTCGAACTTGGTCAACTGTGCGTCCTGGGGGCCGAAGGAGACTGTCCGGCCCTGGATGGAAATGCCCCGGGTTCCGATCTGCTCCAGCATATCCCGGGGGGTGAGGGCCAAAAACTCCACCACCTGCTGCATGACCGCCTCATTGGCGGTGATGCTCACCGATTCGAGCACTGATTTTTCGTACCAGTCCACGTTTCTGTCCTGTGCTCCGGCCGCTCCCCGGATCAGGCTGACAAAGTCGTTGGTGATTTTCTTGGCCACTGTCTCCGGAAGTTCCTTGCCTCCCATGGCCACCGGAGAGGCCGCCCCGATGCTGGTCTGCGGACTCATGCCGGCCACGTGGGAAGCGGCCACCAGGAAGACCCCGGCTGAAGCCGCTCTGGCCCCTTTGGGACCGACCCATACCGCGACCGGGACAGGGGAATTGAGGATGGTCTTGACCATCTCCCGCATGCTCTGGCCCAGACCGCCGGGGGTGTCCAAACCGACAAGGAGCAGGTCGTGTCCATCCTCGGTGCAGGTCTGGATGGCCCGGTCCAAAAGGTCCTTTTTGGCCGGATTGATGGTTCCATCCAGGCGGGCATACAGGACTGAGACTTGGGGAGCATCAGCGGCAGAGGCTGGGGACGGCAGGAAAGGACCGGAGGTCATTGCGGTCAGAAGGCACAAAAGCACAGCGGCCAGGGCGAAAAAAACACAGGATGAAGAGCGGGGGATGCGGGACACGGATACCTCCGGATTGAAGGCCTGGATTGGTGGATTTTCGGGAAATTGTACGTTGGAGCACGGAGCTTGGCAAGAGGGGGGGACTTTAGGGCAGAGGGCAGAAGACAGAGGTCAGACGTCAGAGATCAGAGGTCAGAGGAAAGAAGAAAACAGAAAGAAACACCCCCCAACCCCCCTCAAGGGGGGACGGGGTGGGATGTCAGCTGTGGCTTGCATTTTGGAACCCGGGCGACTTTTTGAGTCGGATCATCTGTTCAACAGGTTGTGACAGAGCTGTGTTTTCCGAGTTGTGCCCGGAATCTGCGAATCAAGTCCCCCCTTGAGGGGGGTGGGGGGTGTTTCTGTTCTTCTTCATCCAGTATTGGTCAATTTCAAATTCGATCTCATTGTGCGTCTGTAGCTAAAGGCAGGGGGACTTCTGATCTCTGTCCTCTGTCTTCCGTCCTCTGTCTTCTGAACAGGGGGGTGTTACTTGCTCTGTAGCCACCTGCGATTGACATAGGGACATTTATGTCCTAGTGATGCTGACATGAAGGCAAGGGAGTTTATACGCCGCCTGAAGAAGAACGGCGTTGAGGTGATAGAGGGACGGGGAAAGGGAGGTCACGTCCTGGCCAGATACCACGGCAAGCAAGCCACTATCCCTGTCCATGACAGCAAGGACGTTGCCCCGGTGTTTCTGCAAGAGATATGCAAACAGCTAGGTATAGATCATATCAATATTCTGTAAGAGGTGAGGAAGATGTTTCACTATCCTGTCGAGATAACACATCTGGATAACGGGGATGTCATGGTTTGGTTCACGGATATCCCAGAGGCAATGACCTATGGAGATAATGAAGAGTTCGCACTTGAGTGGGCCCAAGATGCCCTTCATGTAGCTTTGTCCGGGTATATGGACGAACACAGGGATATTCCAAGTCCATCAATAGCAAAGCCTGGACAGAATACTGTGAGTCCGGCGCCAATAGTGGGAGTAAAGTTGTGTTTGTATCAAGAAATCCGGGATAGGGGCATTTCTCAGCTCAAGCTTGCAAAGCTTTTGCATTGTGATGCACGGCAGATACGCCGCCTGCTCGATCTCGATCATCAGTCAACTGTGAGTCAACTGATGGATGCTGCTGAAGTGTTGGGTTTTGAGCTGGATATAGAGCTTACCAGAAGGCAGGGAGGAAACCACCCCGGTGTGAATTGATGCTTAAGGTTAGGGATCAGAAGATCAGCGGAGATCAGCGCGATCTGCGGTTGGTGGTTCTTCTCTTCAGTCATTCCTGCGAGGGAAGGTCATCTTGGATCCCGGTCCGGGACAGGAATGCGGCTTTCTCTGTGGCATGGCGAGTCCCTCTGGCAAAGGAAGACAAACCGTGGTAAGAGTTGACCGTCCGGACGGTTTATGTATGGTGCTCAAATCAGGAGGTGCTGTATGCGCGCTTGGATGCTCGCTGCTGTTGTGTTTGTCTTTTTGGCCGGAGGAAGTAGTGCATGGGCGGTCGAAGTGGAAGGAGTTCAGGTTCCGGAGGTCCTCACTGAGGAGGGTGTGGAGCTCACATTGAACGGAACCGGGGTCAGGAGCAAGTTTTTTTTCGATCTGTACGTCGGAGCCCTGTACCTGCAGTCCGCAGCAACCTCGGGCTCAGAGGTGAGCGCTGGGGACGAAGCTATGGCCATCAGGCTGCACATTCTGTCCAAGATGATCACCTCGGAGAAGATGGAAGAGGCCACCCGGGAGGGATTTGTAAAGGCCACGGGTGGAGACACCTCCGCGGTTCAGGACCGGATCGAGGATTTCATCTCCGTGTTCAAAAAGGAAGAAATCGCCAAAGGGGATGTTTTTGATCTGGTCTATGTGCCGGAGCAGGGCGTGGTGACGGTGAAGAACGGAGAGCGGTTGACCACTGTGCCCGGACTGGACTTCAAGCAGGCGCTGTTCGGGATTTGGCTTGGGGACGATCCGGTGCAGGGGAGTTTGAAGGAAGGCATGCTGGGAAAGGAGTAGGCTGCGCGTGAAGGGAGCGGGCGGTGACGGAGAAGAGATGGAACCGCCGATGGATTTGTCAGGGAAGAAGAGAAAAGAAGGAGAGGAAGAAGCTTGCACCGCTGATGGCGCTGATTGGCGCTGATAAAAGAAACACCCCCCAACCCCCCTCAAGACAGAGGTCAGAGGACAGAAGACAGAAGAAAGAGGACAGACGTCAGAGATCAGAGGTCAGAGGGCAGAAGACAGAAAAAAGCAGAAAGGAACACCCCCCAACCCCCCTCAAGGGGGGACGGGGTGGGAGATCAGCTGTGGCTTGCATTCTGTAAGCCGGGCGACTTCTTGAGTCGGATTATGTGTTCAACAGATTGTGGCAGAGCTGTATTTTTCGGATTGCGCCCGGGATCTGCGAATCAAGTCCCCCCTTGAGGGGGGAATCCAAGGGGGGTATTCTTAAAGCTCCCACGCTCTGCGTGGGAGCTTTCCTAACCGCTCCTGCGGTCTCTTTCTGGACGCCGGAGCGTCCAAAAGAGTTCCCACGCAGAGCGTGGGAACGATAAAAAGAGGAAGAAATTTGCACCGCTGATAGCGCTGATTGGCGCTGATAAAGAGAAGAAGGGTAGAGATCAGAAGATTAGCGCGATCAGCGGTTGGCGGTTCTTCTCTTCCGTCATTGCAGGCAGAATCAAAGTCTTTTCCACGTATTACCCCACAAATAGCACCCCAGTGGAGGTTCGGCCGTCCACCTTGAGCATGATGGGCCGTTCCAGGCGGATATGGGCCACATGTTCAGTCTGCTGATGAGCCTCCTGGCTTTGCAGCCATGCCCAGTCCAGAAAGCCGTGCTCCCGGTCGGTGACCGTTAAGTAGTTGATGCCCAGGGTGGTGATGTTGTGGAAGAAGTGGGACCCCTGGGACGGTTCGGCCTTGAGCTTGTCAGAATCGGTTTCCACAATAGCCCCCACCCCGTGTATGTCCCGCCAGTTGACCGGGATACCCAGGAAGCGGTCAGCCGACCCCCAGCGTCCGGGGCCGATGAGCAGGTATCTGTGGTTGCCGGCAGCCAGCTTGGCGTTTAGTGCGCTGATCTCCTGAGCGATCTCCCTGGTCTTGGCCGGATCAAAGGCCCGGGGCTTGACGTAGACGATGTCCTGCATATCCCCCCGCTGGGTGTTGCCCAGGGCCCTGGCGGACAGACAGAAGGCCTTTTCTTTGTCCTGATCCGTTATATCCACCTGCTGGGACTCGGCCCGGGCGGTCATGGGCCGGACCTGGAGAAAGGCGAACTCCGGCTGCTCCCGGGAGGTGGCCGGGAGATCGACTGAAAACTCGATCTCAACCGGGGTGCCCATGCCCTTCTCCCCCAGGCCCAGGGCCGCTCGCAGGATCCCGGCCAGGGGAACCTGATCGTATTTGAGAATCTGGGCAAAGGTGATCACGGGGTATCCCTTGGAGGACAGGGTGTCCCGGATGCGGTGCTCCTGAGGCATGTAGGTGCTGGCCACATGCCGCATGGGCGGTTCATTGGCCGCATCCATGATGTCCCGCTTGGTCAAATGCGAGGAGTCCACCACATCCAGGACATGGCAGCCCTGGTTCATGGCCAGGCAATAGAAGTCCTGCTGGGCATTGTTCAGGATGTCGTCCACGCTGGATCTCTGGGGCTGGATCTGGGGGTATTTGGGGCAGAAGCGCAAAGACTGCTCGCCTTCGACCACCATTTTCCCCAGGCCCATGGCAATGGTGGCGATGCCGTCCTCGGGCTTCATCCGGGCAAAGGGATAGTAGTTGTGGGATTGGGCCACACCGGAAACGGCCGGATAGAAGAAGCCGTTGAAGTTTTTGCCGGCCATCTGCTGGATGATGACCGCCATCTGCTCTTCCTCGGTCCGCTGTCCCACCCGCTGGGCGAAGGACTTGGGGGCCTGATAATAGGTGGAGGCGTAGACCAGGGCCACGGCCTGCAAAAGCTCGTTGACCCGGTCGTCCAGGTTCGGGCAGTCGTTGGACAGCATATAGGTGCTGTACAGTCCGGCGTAGGCCCGGAATTGAGAGTCTTCCAGCAGGCTGGAGGAGCGAACGGCCAGGGGATAGGTCACCTTGCTCAGGTAGGCCCGGAGATGTTCTTCAGCCCAGGATGGAAACTCGCTCTGCACAAAGCGCT
Source organism: Desulfovermiculus halophilus DSM 18834 (assembly GCF_000620765.1). NCBI lineage: Bacteria > Pseudomonadati > Thermodesulfobacteriota > Desulfovibrionia > Desulfovibrionales > Desulfohalobiaceae > Desulfovermiculus > Desulfovermiculus halophilus. Next base: position 5,141 of record NZ_JIAK01000039.1, on the reverse strand, counting down.
CGGCGATCTCCTCGTCCGGCAGATCGGCCGTGGCCAGCCCCTTGAGCCCGTTGTCCTCAATGAACTGCTCAAAGATATCCGTGGTCAGGACCAGGGTCTGGGGGACATAGATGCGGGTGCCTTCAAAGGGGGTTAGGACCTGGGGGTTCTGGCGCAAAAGGGCGCTTAGAAAGGCCAGCCCCCGGGCTTTGCCCCCGAGGGAACCCTTGCCCAGCCTCAAAAAGTCGGTTTCCGGATCAAAGCTCTCCGGATCGAAGTCCACGACAACTCCCTGCTGCCGCTGCCTGCGCCTGGACCGGATGGCTTCCTGCAGGAAGCGGCGGTGGGCGCTCACATCCTCGAAGTCGTCGTGGCTCAAGGGGCGGACCTTGGCCGCCAGCTCCATTTCCGTCCTGGCAAAGAGCCATCTGGAGAAATCGTTGTTGTTGCAGTGGTGAATGAACGACTCATCCGGAATGTGGGGGAAGATATTTTCCAGCTCCCGGAGGTTGGCGGCCCGGCCGACTTCCCGCCCGTCCGGCATGGTGAAGATGAACTCCCCGAACCCAAGGCGCTGCTGAAAAAAGACCCGGATGTCCTGGTGCAGGGTGGGCGAGTTCTTGTCCACAAAGTCGGCCGGGATCTCCTGGGCCTTGTGGGCATTGGACGGCTCCGAGCTGCCCAGAATCAGGGGGATGTCGAAATGCTCGGAGGTGACCTGGCGCAAAAACTCCATCCCGGCGTCGTCGGTCAGCTTTCGGTCCTTGGGGAATCTGACATCGGAGATCACCCCCAGGATGTAGGGCTCGTAGCGCCGGTACAGACTAACGGCCTCTTCGTAGTTTTCAGCCACCAGGATCTTGGGCCTGGCCCGCATGGTCAGGAGCCGGTGCTCTTCGTTGAGCCCCTCCTCCATCACTTCCTGGGTCTGGCTGACCAGCTCCTTGTAGAAAATGGGCAGCAAAGAGGAGAGATAGATGGGTGAATCCTCGACAAAAAGAATGACCCGGATCCCTCCGTGTTCGGTATCCGCATCCACGTTCATGACGTCTTCGGTGCTCTTGATAACCGCCAGCAGAAGATCGGTGCTTCCGCTCCAGACAAAGATGCGGTCGATGCCCGGCGGGCGGGTCTGGCTCACGGTGCATTCCCTGGCCGGGATGGAGGAATGGGACAAGAGGATTACCGGGAGCTCCGGAGCCTTCTGCTTGATCTTCTGACCCAGGACAAAGGCGTCCATGTCCGCAAGCCGGGGCATGGTGACCACCAGGTCGAAGCGTTTCGCGTCCAGCTTGCGCAGGGCCTCTTCAGCCGTGGCCGTCCAGGTCAGCCGGGGAGGGTGGCTGAGGTTCAGTCCTCTGTATTCATTGATGATCCGTTCCGAGAGGCAGCAGTCCTGCTCCATGATCCAGGCGTCGTACGGGGTGGAGACCAAAAGGATCTCCCGGATCTTGCGGGCCATGAGTTCATGGAAGAGCTTAAAGTGCGGGTCGAACTCTTGGCTGAGGATGGTGCTGCTCATCAGTCCTCCACTGCAGCAGTGAGCGGCTCCCGGCCGCAGCCGTGGGCAGTCGAATGCGGAGAGCTGGCTTCGGGGAGTATCCGGACATGCAGGGCGGTGACGTCGTCCCGGAAGGGGATGCCGGGGGTATGGCCCTGCATGGCCTGCATCAGATTGGAAAGGAAAGGGCCCTCGGCAGGGAGAAGGCCGGCAGCCAGTTGAAGGAATGTGTCCTGATCGAAGTATGTCCCGGACGGGGTCTGCCACTCGTAGATGCCGTCGGTGTAGAGGAAAAGAGCGCCCGGGGCTTGCAGGGAGCAGGTCGTGGCCTTGGGGCTGACCGGGACAAACCCCAAGATAGGCAGCGTGGAATCAAGGGCGTGAATGTTGCGGGACTTGTCGGCCAGCAGGCCGGGGCAGTGGCCGGCGTTGACATAGGACAGGGTCTCGGCCTCAAGGTCCACATCGGCCAGAAACAGGGAGACGAAGTCGCATTCATTCCCGATGATGTCCATCAGGGAGTTGTTGAGCAGAGTGACCACCTGTTCCAGATCCAGCCGGGTGGTTTCGCTCAGCCGGATCAGGGTGCGGACCACGCCCATGAGAAAAGCGGCCCTGGCCCCGTGCCCGGAGACGTCACAGACGGCAATGCGCACGATGTGCTCACCAACTGGAAAATAGTCGAAAAAATCTCCGCTGGCCCGCCCGGAGGGCTTGAACAGGGTGTCGATGAGCAGATTGGAGAACTGGGCATCGGTTCCGGGGAGCAGGCGAGACTGGATATCCCCGAGCATCTCGATTTCCCGTTCGATGTTCCGGTAGGCCGTCTTCAGCTGTTTGCGCAGGTTGATCTGCCGTTCGGCCACTCTGATCCGGGCCAGGAGCTCGTCCGAATGATAAGGCCGGATCAGGTAGTCGTTGGCCCCCTGCTCCAGGGAGTCCCGTTTGAGCTCAAAGGATGTTTCCCCGGTGATGACCAGGATGTAGACCTCCTGGTCCTGCATCTCGCCGCGCAGGGCGGATATGACGTCCAGCCCGCCCATTCCGGGCATGTGCATGTCCAGCAGAATGATGTCCGGATGAAAACCGGTGTAGGCTTGAAGGGCCTGATTGCCGTCCTGGGCGGTTTGTACCCGGTAATCGGTCTCCAGGAACTCGCAGAGGAGGTCGCAGACCCCGGGGACGTCGTCTACAATGAGTATTCTGGTTCTGTCGTGGACCACGTTCCGACCTCTCGCATGCCCGGCTGGTTTGATGTCAGCCCGCCCCGGATCAGGGCCGGGTGCTGCGATCCTGGAGCGGGCAATCCAAAAAATCAGCACTGTGGGCTTTGAGGGCGGCCCTTGCGGGCCGGATGCAGCCGATGTCCGACGATACAAAGAACCGTCCGGATGTCAACAGCCGGGGGCCATGCTGGGCGGGTCAACTCAGCGCGAGGTGTGCGAACCGCCGCTGGCGTCAAGGGTGCATTGGGTAAAATCTACTGGCTTCTTGCATTTGGGGCAGGTGTGCGGACGGTCGAACTCGTCGGAGAAGATCTCGATCTCCTCATCGCATTCCGGGCACTTGCAGGTAAATGAACTCAGGCTTTTATAGGTCTGGAATCCGGGGCAATGCTGGGGTGTACTCTGTTCTTGGGCCATGGCATCCTCCTTGGGATTGAAATGCTCCAAACTGGTACGTACTCTTTTCCATGTATGGATTTGTAGCACGGTCTGGATGAGGAAGCAATTCCCGGTTAGAGAAATAGGGTTCTTCGACGTAGCCCGTGGATTTTTGGAGTTTGCCATCTCTTCTGTGTGCCCACTTTCGGCCCGGTATTTTCTAAGCCCCGCCAAAGGGGGATCCCTTTTTCACGGGGGCAGGCGTTCGCGGGAATGACGGAAGAAAAGAACATCAACCGCTGATCGCGCTGATCTCTGCTGATTTTGAGCATCAAAAGACGTGGGCTCCTATCAGCACGGATCAGCGCGATCCGCGGCAGTCTTTTGAAGTTCGTTGGCGGTCTACTTCTTTTTTTTCTTTTTCTTGTCCCCCAAGACTTCGTTGGCGATAACGATCTTCTGGATCTGGGAGGTGCCCTCGTAGATGGTCAGGACCCGGGCATCGCGGTAGTAGCGCTCCACAGGAAACTCCTTGGTGTACCCGTACCCGCCGTGGATCTGCACCGCCTGGCCCGCAACCCGGTTGGCCATTTCCGAGGCGTACAGCTTGGCCATGGACGCCTCCTTGCTGCATTTCTCCCCCCGGTCCTTGGCAGCGGCGGCGTTGAGGACCAGAAGCCGGGCGGCTTCCACATCAGTGGCCATATCCGCGATCATCCAGCGAAGTCCCTGATTCTCGGCTATTGGCCGGCCGAACTGCTCCCGCTGCTTGGCGTACTCCACGCCCGCGTCCAGGGCGGCCTGACCCAGGCCCACGGACAGGGCCGCGATCCCGATCCGCCCGTCGTCCAGGCCGGACATGGCCACTTTGAATCCTTCGCCTTCCTTGCCCAGGAGATGGTCGGCCGGGACCTTGCAATTGTTGAACATCAGGTCGGTGGTGTCCGAGGCGCACTGCCCCATCTTGTCCTCCAGGCGGCCGGTGGCAAAGCCCTCCATTTCCCTGGTGACCAGGAATGCGGAGATGCCTTTGTGCCCGGCATCCGGATCGGTCCGGGCCAGGACCACGAACAGCTTGGAGGTGGCCCCTCCGGTGATCCACCGCTTGGTGCCGTTTAGTATATAATGATCGCCCTGCTTGACGGCCGTGGTGGTCATCCCAGCCGGGTCGGAGCCGGCTTCCGGTTCGGAGAGGGCGAAGGAGGCGATGAATTCCCCCTGGGCCATGGGCACCAGGTACTTCTGCTTCTGCTCTTCGGTCCCGAAGCGGAGGAGGCTGCCGCAGCAGATGGAGTCATGGACCGACATGATCACCGCGGTGGAGGCGCAGGCATAGGCGGTTTCGCTCATGGCCAGTGCGTAGGAGACGGTATCCATGTCCTCGCCTCCGTAGCTTTCCGGAACCAGCATGCCCAAAAGGCCCAGCTCGCCCATCTTCTCCAGGCTCTGGGCCGGATATTCGTGCTTCTGATCCCGTTCCGCGGCCATGGGCACCAGCTCCTTGCGGGCGAACTCCCGGGCCATTTTCTGGATCATGCCTTGTTCCTTGGTCAACTCAAAACCCATACCCTTTCTCCTTTATCCATTGGGTTTCCGTGCATATCGCCCAGGTTTCGCACCCTTGGACGGCGAACAGCCAAGGGGCGGTGTTTTGTTCACTGTCCTTGGTTTCATATCCAAAATCAGTGTTTAAAACAAGGGGGAGGACGGAAGACAGAGGTCAGAGGTCAGAGGACAGAGGTCAGAGGACAGAGGACAGAGGTCAGAAAAAAGCAGGAAGAAACACCCCTTAACCCCCCTCAAGGGGGGACGGAGGGAGATCAGTTGGGGGCTGCATTTTGGAACCCGGGCGTTCCTTGAGTCGGATCATCGGTTGAGTAAATTGTGGAAGAGCTTAATTTTCCGGACTGCACCCGGAACCCGCGGTTTCCGTCCCCCCTTGAGGGGGGAATCCAAGGGGGGTGTTTCTTCTGTGGAGGGCCGAGGTCCATGGCTCAATGAGCAAGGCGTACAGAGAAATAACCCCCGAATCAGAAGATAGAGATCAGACGTCAGAA
>NZ_JIAK01000038.1 GCF_000620765.1 Desulfovermiculus halophilus DSM 18834 | reverse complement strand
GTCATACCACCTCCCTGAGGATGAACCTTGAGAAGGTATATGACCAAAAAGAAAGAGTAAGGTAAAAGCGGATCCAGATAAGGATAGTTAAGAGGTTTATCCAGTTAAATTGCCCTGCAAGGGCAAGCACGCAGTGCATTTAACCGGGACGGGGTAATCGGGGTACTGATTAAAAATCTTGGCGGGGTATCGGGGTATCAGAGACCTTCTATGCTCCATTCTCGCAACATAATATAACTGGCAACATAATGTCCCCGTTCATTCGGTCACTTGGCCAACAACCCGCGAAAACTGCAGTTGCAGGACGCGGAAGCAATATACAGAAAGGCGCTGTAAGCTCGAAACGGTCCATGTTCGGACCTGTTCATCGCCAACCGGTAGCGAAAAGGGCCGGTCAGCGCCTGGCCTGGGGAAGCACCCCTGTCCTTCGGCCAGGGGGCTGAACGCCTAACCGGCGGATGGGCTACCATCCGCCGGTTTTTTAATTGAGGCCATATTTTTTCATCTTTCTCCAAAGCGTTGATCTGCTGTAGCCAAGCTTTTGTGCTGCAAACTTTCTGTTTCCGCTACATTCGTACAATGTATTGATTATCTGATCGCGTTCCTTTGTATTATGTTTTCGTGAGTAAGCATTGCAATCCATGTTTTGACCTGAGGCGGTTGTGCTGAAGCTTTCAGGCTTGGCGCCTGATGTCCTATTTTCTGACTCAGGATCAAGATAAATGTTTTCAGAATCATGCATAAAATATTTCTTAGAAAGAAATTTGTTTTCTAAAATTTCTTCAATGTTCATCATTGAATCATAAAATCCCAGTTGATTGATATCATTCAGACATGGCTGATTGGTTGACCAGTTCGTGTTATTGAGGATTATGCAATATCTCATGATTACGTTTTCAAGCTCTCGAATATTGCCTCTCCAATTATATTCAAAGAAAGTGTCTATAAGTTCAGTCCATAAATTGCTGTGTTTATTAAAGAGGTCTTCTTGAAAGCCTTTGACGAAATTGCGGACAAGGTCTGGAATGTCTTCTTTTCGTTCATTTAAGGATGGAAGCTTCAGATACAATATGTTCAGGCGGTAGTATAAGTCTGAACGAAATTTCCCCTGTTGTACCTCATGCCATAAGTTTTTGTTGCTTGCTGCTATTATTCGGGTGTTGATAGGGATTGTTTTTCTCCCTCCGATGCGTACAATCTCTTTTTCCTGTAAGAATCTCAGCAGATAGATTTGAAGCCGCATTGGAATTTCCGAGATTTCATCCAAGAACAATGTCCCTGTATGGGACAATTCAATCAATCCGATTTTTCCTTCCCTGCTCGCGCCGGTGAAAGCCCCCTTTTCATATCCAAACAGCTCACTCTCAAGCAGTGTTTCCGGCAAGGCGGCGCAATTGAGGGCGACGAAGGGATACGTCTTGCGTTCACTGTAGTTGTGAATGGATTGAGCAAAAAGTTCCTTTCCTGTTCCGGTTTGGCCGTAAAGCAGGACGGTCTCATTTGATCTTGCATAGATCGTTGCAAGTTGTTTTGCATTTTCTATGCTTTGGGATTGGCCCCATATGTCATCAAGGGTGTATTTCGCCTTCAGGTCCTTGGTGGCCTGAGCTTTACGGATTTGATGTTCCGCATTCTGCACTTCATGGATGTCGTGAAATGTGGCCACGGCGCCAATACATCTTTCATTGACAATGATTGGTACCCTGCTGGTCAAGATTGTAGACTCATTGTCTATTTTTTGAAGTTCATTGATTTGCTTTTTCTTTGTCTGTACGACTTCAATAAGTTTTGTGTTCGGTATGACATCATGGATATATTTATGCATTATATCTTTTTTTCTGATATTCATCAGCTTTTCCGCGCCTTGGTTGAAAACCTGAACGCATCCTTTCTCATCTATGGAGATGATCCCGCTATAGGCATAGTTTATTATTGTATTCAGAAGCTGGCTTTTTTTCTTTTCACTATGAATGCTTCTTTGCATTTCAATAGCTGTGTCTACAGATTTTTGAACGGATTTCCGGGAATAAATAAAAATCGTCTGAAAACCTTGTTTCCGGCCATAGTCGCAGACAATGCTGGAACCAATAATTGTTTTTTCACCCGATGCTCGTAAATCGTGCAAGACTGAAAGCAAGCTTTGCTCATCAACAAAGGTTCTCTGGGTTAGTTGGATATTGAGTATCTTGTTTAGGTTGTCCAATTCTTTGATGTTCTCCTCGTAGGTTATGATTGTGGCCGAGTCGCCCAGCTTGCTCGCCTGAATGAGAGACCAGAGGATGTCGAATTCATTGATGCCCATGGTGACCAAAGGCTGATCTGGAAAATGCTTTCGGAAAAGCCGGGCATTGCTCCCTCCGGTGATAAACACATCCACAAGGTCCTGGGACAGCAGTTCGGTGACCTGGGATATGGTTTGCTCAAAAACGCACTCCACAAACTGCAGGTGCTTGTGCTGCACAGCCGAGAGCTTGTCTTTTATAAAATGTGAATATCCGGGGTAGGCCAGCATGACGATTCGTTGCCCTGCATCGTTAGTGAGATCGCTGTGCATAGAAGTATCCTCTGGCATGTGTCAGATGTGATGCAGATTTGTTTCATCTGTTTCATCTGTTTCATATGTTGTGTTTCACGTTTTGCTTGCTCCGTCAAGGAGCGGCAGGGGTATTGATCTGGATAATTCAATATATCGGAAGGTTGATATTTTCTTGCAGGGTTTGGCCTCGCAATTGCTATGTTTTTCCCACTGGCATGCGGGGTTTGATTCCTGGCCGGCATGCACCAGCAGAGCAGGGGGCGTTTTCACTGCTTGCCTGCGATGTGCGAGGTATGCGGCTATGAAACGCAAAGGGCGGTACGTCACGTGAAGGAGGATGACGAATGAACAAAAAAAACAGTCAATTCAGAAAAATGCTCGCCAGCAGGGAGATCATTGTCGCCCCGGGGGTGTATTCGGCCCTGCCGGCCATGATCGCTGAAAACGCAGGGTTCCAGGCAGTGTACATGAGTGGATACACGACAGCGGCTGTGCTGCTCGGCGTGCCAGACATTGGACTGATTACAATGGCCGAGATGGCCGAGAATGCAGGCCGCATAAATGACGCCGTCAGCGTGCCGGTTGTTGCCGATTGCGACAACGGCTACGGCAATGCCCTGAATGTGATGCGTTCAGTGCGAGCCTATGAGAAGGCGGGGGTATCCGCAATTCAGCTCGAAGATCAAATCTTTCCCAAAAAATGCGGGCACATGGCCGGAAAGGAGGTGATCAGCGCCGAGGAAATGGTAGGCAAGATTCATGCGGCGCGTGATGCCAGGGAGGACCCGGATTTGGTTATTATTGCCCGGACCGATGCCAGAACAGTGGTTGGCTTTGATGAAGCCGTACGTCGAAGCAATATGTACGCAGAGGCCGGGGCGGATATCGTTTTTCTGGAATCGCCGACCAGTGAAGACGAAATGCGGCAAATTCCGAGATTGGTGAATGCTCCGGTGATGGCCAACATGGTGGAGGCGGGAAAAAGCCCCCTTTTTACCAACCAGCAACTTGAAGAGATGGGGTACAGCCTGGTCATTTGGCCGGGATCATCTGCCTGGAGTACTGCAAAGGCTGTGAGCAAAACCATGCATGAGCTTCGAGAACGAGGGACGACCGAGGGGCTGGTGCAGGATGAAATGATATCCTGGGAGGGCTTCAATACATTGATGAAGGTCCCGGAATATCTGGAAACTTCAAAGAAATATCAAAGATAATCCTATCGCGAGGCCTGAAATGTCCCTCACTTTTGCTGAAAAAGTAATTTCTGCTCAGGCGGGAGAGGAAAAAAGAGCCGGAGAGTTTGTCTTTGCCCCGGTCAGCAAGATTATGGCCAATGAGCTCTCCGGGTACGTGTCCATCAAGCAGTTTGCAAAATATGGATTTGAAAAGGTGTTTGATCCGGACAGAATTATTCTGGTTCCAAGCCATAATGTTCCAAATAAAGACGTGGTTACAGCTGAACATGCCCAAACGTTGAGGCGTTTTGCCCGCGAACAGCATATTTTCCACTATTACGAACTGGGGCAGATGGGCATAGAACACGCGCTGCTGCCTGAAAAGCGGCTCATTCTGCCCGGTGATCTTGTTGTCGGAGGTGACTCCCATACATGCACCTATGGGGCCTTGGGAGCATTTTCCGTGGGCATGGGCTCTACAGACATTGCCGCGGCCATGGCCACCGGCAAAGTATGGCTTCGGGTCCCGGAGACGATCCGGGTGGAGTGCACCGGCGAGTTGCAGCCGTTTGTGACGGCCAAGGACCTGGTCTTGTGGCTGATCAGCACCCTGGGCGTGGATGGATCTTTGTATCAGACCCTGGAAATGACCGGCCCGGCAGTTTCCGGGCTGGATATGGAGGCCCGGCTGACCATGTGCAACATGGCGGTTGAGGCTGGAGCAAAAACCGGGGTCATTTGTGTGGATCAAACGACGCGGGAGTTCTATAGTGAATATGGAATAGGCGAGGAGCAGTATGCAGTCTTTCACAGCGACCCGGAGGCCGCCTGCTCGGCACACATTCATCTCGATGTTCAGGAGCTGACCCCGGTTGTGGCTGCTCCTTACAGCCCGGACAATGTCAAACCGGTCAAGGATCTCTCGGCTGCAGAAAAAGTCCCGGTGGATCAAGTGGTCATCGGATCATGTACCAACGGCAGAATACAAGATCTGCGTCAGGCGGCGTATATCCTGGGCCGGAACAAAGTGGCCCCGGGGGTGCGGGTGATTGTTATCCCGGCCACCCAGAACATCTACCTCCAGGCTGTCCGGGAAGGGCTTATTGAGCAGTTCATTGAGGCGGGGGCGGTTGTGTCCACCCCAACCTGCGGACCGTGCGCCGGGCTGCATTCCGGGGTGCTGGCAGCCGGTGAGGTGGCTGTTTCCACTACCAATCGGAACTTTGTGGGCCGCATGGGCCATCCGGGGTCAAAAGTCTACCTGGCCAGCCCGTATGTGGCGGCGGCCACTGCTGTCAAGGGAGAGATCGCTTGTCCAACGGAGGTTGTGACATGTTGCTGACCGGAAAAATACATAAATTCAAAGATAATATCGATACCGACCAGATCATAGCCACAGAGCACTGCAACTCCAGTGATCCCCAAGTGCTCAAGCAGTATTGTCTGGCAGCAGCAAAGCCGGAATTTTGGCAAATCGTAGACAACGGGGACATGATTTTCGGGGGGAAAAATTTCGGCTGCGGGTCCTCCCGGGAGCATGCTCCCCTGGCCATTAAGGGGTGCGGGATATCCCTTGTTGTTGCCGAGAGCTTCGCCCGCATATTTTTTCGAAACTGTATCAACATCGGCCTGCCCATAATGATCTGTCCTCAGGCGGTTCAAGCAGCACAAAACAACGATAAGGCCCAGGTGGATCTGGGCAAGGGGGAGATAACCGTCGGCAATCGCAGGTTTCAGGCCCAGCCTTTTCCGCAGTTCATGCAGGGAATCATCCAGTCGGGAGGGTTGTTGGAATATATTTCACAGCAAAATGAACAAGGAGGCACCGGATGAAAAAACGACTCTGGCTTTGTACCATGTGTCTGTTGGCTGCTGTTTCTGTGCTGTCGTTCACAGACAATGCACTGGCTGCTGCAAACAAAGAAGAAACGAAAATCAAAATTACGGCGGGCAGACCGGGTGATATGTGGTTTGTGGTCTCCCATGCGCTTTCCAAGTTCATCAATGACCGTTCTGACTGGCTCTCTGCCGAGGTGGTGGCCACAGCCGGGGTCACCGACAACACGCGGTCCCTTTTGGAAAGTGAAGAGAAGATGGCCAGCACTGTCAACGTGACCATGCTTCCCGGTGCCGATATCTGGGGGGCCGAGCATGACTACTACCCGAAAATGATAGCCAGCCTGACCATGCTCAGTGAAGTATGGGTCACCCTTGATCCCAGCATCAAAACCATGGAGGACTTTTCAGGAAAGACAGTGGTTATCCCGCGGGATGTTCCCTTTGGCTACAAGTTCATCTATCAAAACTGGGTCAATCAATACGCCGAGGATGTCAAATTCATGCACGGGGGGATAAACTCCAGGCTCACAGCTCTCCGGGATGGAGCCGCGGATGTGGGAACCCTGCCCATCGATTATTATTATCCAGACACCTATGCAAAAAGCTCAGGGCTCATCGAGCTCAGCGCCAGGGGGGATCTCTATTTTCCCAACCAAGGGAAGGTCGAGGAAAATCTTCATGCCGTGGCCCAGGCCTGCGTCACTGATCCTTTTGTCGGAGAGTACAAGCTTCCGCCCTTGGGCATGGTCATGCCCCCGGAAGTCCTGGACGGCCAGCCCGAGAAGAACCTGGTTTTCGTCAGCTGCCCGATCTACTGGTCCGCCGGGGAGCAGATGCCGGATGATGTTGTCTGTGAAATAACTAAAGTAATTTACGAAGCGGCCCAGGATAAGGATTTTGCCCCGTACCATGCCATCGGCAAAGGGATTACGGCCGACTTTGTGGTCACTTCCTTTTGGAAGACCGATGAGGAGCGGGAGGAAAACTACCATCCCGGGGCCTTGAAGTACTACCGGGACAACAATATTCAACTCAAATTCTTTGGGGAGTGGGAACAATAAGTTGAGTCGTATTCGTTCAGGGGGAAGCCCCCTGAACGAATACAAAAACCTCTTCGATCCCGATAGCGATTTCGATGTGGACCAGGAAGGCGGAGAGCCTCAACCAAGCGTTCCAGGCTACGTTTGATAGCGCGCCTGGAACGCTTGGTTATGTTCAGAATCGTTCAAATTTGGGAAAGGTTCATTCCACGATACGAGTGCATCGTTCAGTTTAGCCCCTGGAGTACGAGAGCCATGTTACATTCTACAAGGCAACATTCTGAATCTCAACGATGTTTCACTGCTGATGTTTTTTTCGGCAGGCTGCTGTTGTTGCTTATGTTGGGTTTCCTTTTGTACCAGCTGTGGTATATCTATGCGATTCCTTATGAAACCATGACCCATTCGATCATTCATCTGGGGTTGGCAATTTCCGTGGTTCTAGTTGCACACATGAAGGCATCCAAGCGAACGGGGGCAACAATTGCCCTTGCAGGCATGTGCATAGGAACAATGCTTTCAACGGTCTATCTCTTTACTCACTATTCAGTAATTTTGTCCAATCCAAGCTATCCGCCGCTTATGGCTTTAGTCGCCGCCAGCGTGGTCACGATATTTTGTTTTATCCTGGTCAAGTGGTCTTTTGGCCTGTTTCTGCCCGTCTTTGTCGGCCTGGGCATTGCCTATGTCCTCTTTGGCCACCTTCTGCCCGGAGACCTTTCCGCCCCTTCAACCTCCTTACGCAGGGCGATTACCCTGCTGGCAGCGGATGTTACCTCTCCCTGGGGGTCCTATGGCAGCCTTCTGGAGTTGAGTGCAAACTATCTCTTTTTGTTCATTGCCTTTGGGGCCATCTTAAATGCTTTCGGCGGGCTGAAATTTGTGGTGCAATTGGGCAATCTGGCCGCGAATGTATTGAAAAGCGGCCCGGCGGCCATTGCGGTCATCAGCAGCGCCTTTCTCGGATCAGTGACCGGAAGTTCTGCGGCGAACATCACGGTCACCGGATCATTCACCATCCCAATGATGAAAAAAGCGGGATATACTCCGCACCAGGCGGCGGCCATTGAAGCGGCAGCCTCAAACGGGGGCCAGTTTCTGCCCCCCATTATGGGGGCAACGGTCTTTGTCATGGCCGCCTATACCGGAATTCCCTATGTGGATATCATGGCCGCGGCTTTGATCCCAGCCCTCATATATTTCGTTGTCCTCTTGATATATGCGGAACTCAATGCCGTAAAGATCGGTATCCGCAAAGAATCCTATACCACAGATCTCAAACAGCTCGTGATTGATGCCCCACGGTTTGTAGTCCCGTTTACCTTCTTGGTTGTCCTGCTCTTGATGGGCTTTTCACTTATGAAGGTCATATATTGGAGCATCATTGTCGTTGTCGCTGTGGGTCTTGTGTATAATCTAAAAAAAGAAACACGTATCAGCTGGAACGAGGTGCAGAACAAAATTAGCAGTGGGATCATAACTGCCTCGAATGTTGCGGTTATTCTGGCCCTGATTGGGGTTGTGGTCGCCTCGATTGAAATTACCGGCCTGTCCCTCAAGTTGAGCATGATCTTTGCCGAGCTGGCGGGAAGCAATATCTTTCTTCTCCTGGTGCTGACCATGGTGGCCAGTCTGATTCTGGGTACAGGACTGCCGACCCCGGCGGCATATGTGATAGTGGCCACTGTCCTGTCGCCCCTTTTGGTCAGGGCAGGTGTGCCCTTGCTGCAAAGTCACCTTTTTCCCCTGTATTTTGCCGTCATATCCCACTTGACTCCTCCGGTCGGGGTTGGGCTCATCCTGGCCAACAATCTGGCGGGAGCGGATTTCTGGAAAACCGCCCGGGAAGTCTTCAAGGCTGCATTTGTTGTGGTCTTTTTGCCGTTTTTCTTTGTCTATTCGCCTGAAATTTTAATGGATTACGATTCATTTTTCACTTTCATCGCCGTGGTCTCTGCGGTTATGGTAGCTTTTTTTACATTTTCGATATTTATCAATAATCAATTTGCTGTGAAACTTATTGCTGTTGAAAAAATAATTATTTTGACTTCCACAGCATTCAGTCTCCTTTTTATCGTATATGACAGCTTGATTTATTATTTCTTGTGCATCATTCTTGGATTTATACCGCTGTATATAAATGTAAAAAGGCATTCAAACAGGAAATTATCTTCTGCAAACCCAACATAGGGGTATGTATGGGAGTTCAAAGACTCCACCATTAGCGGATGATTGACAAGACACTGGCGGCATGGCGATAGGCAATTGCTCAGCTGAGATCGAAAATCCACAGGGATACGAAGCAGTTGGACATTGGAGAGGTCCTGTTTCGCTCTTTGAGGTCATTTGAATCTTGCTTTCCGATGCGCCACAGTGTCGCATTGCGAAGCATTGGGGGAAGCAGACGATCAAGGAGCTCAGGAATGTTTGCAGGCCTTGAACCTCAAAGCAAGGATAGGCCTCAGGATCTCAAGTTCATCCCCGCCGCCGGTTTTTTTTTTTGCCAAGGGCCAATCCGTAACCTCTCTTGTCGTAAGCATTCACGAGGTACAAACTTTTTCAAAAATGTCGCCAGATAGGGGTGACGCCATCTCAAGGCCTCTGCTAAAGTCCCTCCCAACACACAAGAGCAAGTGCTTTGGCAGCGAAACAAGTCATACGTGGTCGTGTTATCGGCCCAGACGAACTGGAAACCATACGGCAGTTCGTCAAGCTATACTGGAACCAGGGGCGTTCAGAGATCTCCAGGTCCTTGTGCCGGCACTGGGACTAGAAACAACCCAATGGTTGGCTCAAGGACCGGGCTTGTCGGGACCTGCTGCTGATCTTGCACCGTCAGGGCGATATCGAACTTCCTGAGAGATGTCATCCTGGTCCTGGTGGTAAAAAGTTCGTTGCGTCGCAAAAATTTCTCTTCGAGCTTTGCCCTCTTGAAGGCCCGGTCTCGAAGTACAGCTCTCTGATATTGACCATGGTCCGGCAGAGTCCCAAGGAAAAGCTCTGGGACCAGCTGGTGCATCAGCATCACTACCTGGGCCGTCCGCTCATTAGTAGGGGCCTACCTCAAGTACCTGGCCTATCTGGACGGCCAGGTCGTGGCCTGCCTGGGATGGGGATCAGCCGCCTGGAAGGTCGTCTCCAGAGACAGCTTCATCGGCTGGGACCAGGAGACCAGGAAACGCAATCTGCACCAGGTGGTGAACAGTGTGAGCTTTCTGGTTCTGCCCTGGGTGAAGATCCCCCATCTGGCCTCCAGGGTCCTGGCCGCGAACATGAAAGTCCTGCACCGGGACTGGCAGGCCTTTAGCACACCCCGGTGTGGCTGGCCGAGACCTTTGTGGACATCTCCAGGTTCAAAGGCACCTGTTACAAGGCCGCGAACTGGATCCACGTGGGAGAGACAGCCGGCAGCGCCAAGCGGGGAGCCAGCTATCATTATCATGGCCAGCCCGAGGCAGTCTTTGTCTATCCTGTGGATAAACAATTCAGGGAGAGACTGCATGGGTGAGGCCAATTCCCAGGCTTGCCAGATTCAGTGGTTGTGCATGTTGATTGTGGCTCTGCTGCAGCGCATTTATGAGCTGGAGACGCCAGGCTGGGGAAAAACTCATCGATCTCAAGCAAGCCTCCTTCACCCGATTCTCCTTTTGATGGAGATGATCAGGATACCTCCAAGGACGAGCAAAGACCACCCGGAAGCCTCGAGGCGGTCAGCCGGCCATAAAGGCCATAAGCAGGAACTGCTTGAGCCAACCAAGACAGAGCACGTGTTTCCTGCAACACATTATAGACCGGGCATCAAAAGCCATTTTGCCTCATTACCGGGCTATTCGCGACAAGGCCCATCAATCTCCGGCGAACAATGTCGACGAGACGCCTTGGTATCAAGCTCGGGGCTGGGGCCAAAAAAGAATTACTCCTTCTGGTCAGTATGGCCAATGCCCCGCCGACCAAAGTTTACCCCGTGAAATCTCTTCCATTTCACTGGGGGACAGTGGCTTGCCGTTTACGCCCGCTATAGACGGCTGATTAAGCTGCACAGGGACCGCCAGGATCGTGGGGGGAGGTTTGTTCGCAACCTGGAGCGTCTCGATGATGATTTATGGACCTTTCTCATGGTTGAAGGTGCAGGCCCTACGAATAATTTGGCCAAAAGGCTGCTTCGCCGGGGTGTCCTGTGGAGGAAACAAAGTCTGGGCACAGAAAGCGAAACCGGTGATCGCTGGTTCGAACGAATACTCAACCTGACCCAGACCTGCCGTCAGCAAAAGAAGCTTTCCTCCCCGGTGCACGTAGAGGCCATTGACGCCTATTTTCATGGCAAAGAGCCGGACCTGAGCTGGATCGAAAAGATCGATTACTCAAGCTAAAGAGGGGCCACCCTCTGAATGGATACAGATGAATTCCTTGGCAGTAGACGGATATTTTTTCTCGAGTGAGTCTTTCAAAAAGACGCCTGAGTAGCCGTCCGCAAGGTCCTTCTCATGCAGTGCACTCACAACCTCTAACTGGCCCTTTAAGGCTGACATGATTTTCTGCGGGAGAGGGACGGAGCGGTCCTTGTCTCCTTTACCATGTACTGTGAGGATTCCATCCTCAAAATTGAAATTTTGCACTCGCAGGCTGAGGCACTCAAAAAGACGGAACCCACATCCGTAGAGCAGATTGAATACGATATCAAAGGGATATTCAAGACATTTTAAAATCGAGTCGATTTCCTGGCGCGAAAGGACACCCGGCATGTATTTTGTTTTTTTAGCGCGGGGTACATCACGTTGATCCCCAAAGTCTACCTTGAGGACATGACGGTATAGAAACAACAAAGCATTGAAAGCCTGATTCTGGGTTGAGGAGGCAACCCGAGATTGCACGGCCAGATAGGTGAGATAGTTTTTAACATCGACCGAAGAAAGTTCATTCGAACGAATCTGTTCGGATTTGGAATCGGGAGGTGGGTATTTTCGACAAAAGTCAAGAAAATATCGAAGCCATTTCCGGTAATGATTATGGCAGGACTCAGGGATTGCGCTTTGTAATAATGCTTTGTTGAATTCGTTTATATCATTCTGTGGAATCGGAAGCATGATCGTCTCGTGGCATTCCTTTTAACTCACCGGGCTCTCCGGTGTAGAGCCACTCCTGATGGGATGTACCATTGGCATTCGTGTTCTGATTCTGAAAATGGAGCATATCTTATCAAAAATATACTGAAATCAGCCTTCCAAAGATCATGGTTCTTGTCAAGCAATGCCTTGCAATTATGAGAAAAGAATGGATGCTCAGAGCCGCAAGACTTTTTGAAAAGCAGTGTAGGTTTTGCAGGTGCCGGGGGCCATGACTAGGAGGATGCGTTCCCAGCCTGTGGTTATGGCTTCCACGGTGCGGTTCATGGCCAGGAGTTGATCGTATCTGGGGATCTTGCCGCTGGAAACAACAAACTCGACCACGCCTAAGCTGCCGGTCCGGTCGTGCTCTACAAAGCCTCTGCCATTGGTGCTGTAGCCATGGGTCAGGGTCACTTCTTCCCGAACCTGGGAATGGATATCCCACCCGGCCTTTTTGAGGGCTGGGGTGATATACTTGGTGCAGATATCGCGCTCAGAAAGGGATCTTTTGTCCATACTTCCCTTAATCCTTAGTACTCCGTATACTTGGCACTCTTCCCCCGCACTAGGTCAGCAGGATACTTTTTCGCATTCTTCTCGATCTTGTCCTGGGCCGCCTGCACCGGATCGATGTCCAGCCTGTGGGCAAAGAGCAGGAGGTAGATAAGGATGTCGGCCACCTCCTCGGCCATTTTATCGCGCTTGTCCGGCGAGAGGTCCTGATTTTCAGTAGTCCACTGGAAGTGCTCCAAAAGCTCAGTCGCCTCCAGAGAGATGGATATGGCCAGGTTCTTGGGGGTCTGGAACTGGGCCCAGTCCCGCTCGTCCCGGAACTTGATGAGTTTGTCCAGAAGGGTTTGCAGGTCGTGGTCCATAAATTGGTAAGCTCAGGGATTGAGTTTGGACGGCTCCTCGACGAACGGTGTGGATTTTATGTGATTGTGAAAATGTTAAAAGACAAAAGAATTTTAGACAGGATTATCAGGATTGACAGGATGAACTTCTTGGCGCTCCGGAAGATCGCCAAGAAAGGTCCAATCACGCGCATAGCGTGATTGATTCTTTTGAGTCCAGGCTTCCGGCATGGACTCAATAATCCAGTAAATCCTGTTAATCCTGTCAAATACTCTTAATTCTGTAACATTCCACAGGCAGCGTCGAATAACCGTTTGGACTGACTGGCCTCTTGGTCCATCCGAGCCTATGGGCTGCAATGTGTCACCTTCTTGACTTACTTGCAAGGGGTAGCGCTGCAATGAATGCAGGAAAGTCGAGTGGGCACCCTACCTTCCTACAGTGATTTTCCTGATATTTCAGGGCGTAATTAAAGCTGTTTAGTAACATGCAGGCGTATGTTGGTCAACCTGTTCGGTTGAACGGGCATGGGGCATGGGGCTTGGGGCATGGAGTGGAAGACGGAGGTCAGATGTCGGAGGTCGGGAAGAGTAAGTAGCAGAGGGCTGGCAGCAGAGGGCAGAGGGCGTGGAGCGGACGTCAGAGGACTGAAGAAAGGTCTAAGACAGAGATCAGACATCAGAGGTCAGTGGGAAGAAGGCAGTGACATCAATCAGGATACTGGTGAGTAACTGAGGCCAGCTCACAGGTAACGGCAATCTCCAGGTTCAATTCCTCAACGATTTCCCTTTGCAGGCAGCCCTTCGCTTCTTCATCAGACCAAATCTTGCCCCCAGGAAACTCCCATTTGAGCGGCAGCTTCATATTTGCGCTGCGCTGGACAGCCAGGACATGGCCATTTCGCTCAATAATTGCACAGGTGACGTGGATATGGGGCATGTTATTATTGCTTATTTTGGTCTCAGACCGTTATCCAATTTTCGACTGCAATATCATCAAATTTTTCGAAATCTGCAGTGTTTCGGGTGACCACAACCAAACCGTTTGTGGCAGCGATGGAAGCAATTTGGCCGTCGGCAAAAGAAGGGGGCTGCCCGATGGAGTAAAGGCGGGCTCTTTCTTTCCCATGCCACTGGGCCGCTTGAGTGTCATAGGGGAGAATGGGTATGCTCGGAAGGAGTACGTCGAACAAAAATGCCTCAATCCGTCTGCGTTTCTTGGATGCCGGCAGCCGCCGGGCACCGAAAATCAATTCATGCCACACCACGCAGGCCGTGGAGATCTGGTCCTCAGCGGCTCGGAAGGAAGACACTATCTTGGAGTCGGGCACTGGGCGCAGGAGTTCAGAGATAATATTGGTGTCTACGAGATAACCGGTTGTCATAATGGAGGGTTCCGCCCTAGTGCCGAATCGCGCACATTGTCAAAGTCATCTTCCGCAAGAGCCGCGTCCGGCTCGTGCTGCCATGAGGCCTGAAAATGATCATACGCCTGCGTAAATGAACGAGGACGTTTTTGGGTCAGCCGTGTATAGATCTCCAAGGACAGCAGCACCGCGACTGGTTTTCCCCGTCGGTGAATAAAAATCGGTTCGTCGTTTTCGGCCTCGTGGATCAGGGCGGGCAATCGGTTCTTGCTCTCAGCTATAGAGTAGTGTTTCGAGTGCATATTTCTCCTCCTTGTATACTTGATAGACATGATTATGGCTATCTTGGAGGGTCATGTCAATTCTGGCCTGATATTGTTGTCTGTGTTCTGTGAGAAGAAATAGGAGGCGGGAAGCGGGGGACTGAAGAGAGAGGTCTAAGACAGAGATCAGACGTCAGAGATCAGTTGGAAGAAAACAGGAGTCAGGGGGCGGGGAATGGTGAGCGGGAGACAGACGTCAGAGGTCAGCACCGCCTGTGGCGGGCTGGTTATTCGTTATTTGTTATTCGCAAGAAACCGCCAGTTTGATCCAGGATGAAACCGAAAGCTCATCCTTCAAACCTTTTCCAGATCTTTTCGAAGACCTCCTGACCAGGAACAGGCTCCACAGCTTCCGAACGAACTTCTTGTAAACGCTTGTTAGCTATCTTTGCCCATTTTTGGTCAATATCTGATTCTGGTTGATTCAAGCTCCGCAGGAGCGATTCCACCAGCACAACCCGTTCCTCCACCGGCAAAGACTCGGCTTCCTTGATAAGCTCATTAATTCTCATCACAATTCCACGATTGTATCCTGTTTTTGACCATCTGTACCCACTATATCGCAACAAATTCATCTTCTCAATACGTTGTATACTTATCACTCTTCCCCCGGACCAGATCGGCAGGATACTTCTGTGCATTCTTTTCGATCTTGTCCTGGGCCGCCTGCACCGGGTCGATACCCAGCCTGTGGGCAAAGAGCAGGAGGTAGATGAGGATATCGGCCACTTCCTCGGCCATGGCCTCGCGTTTGTCCGGCGGGATGTCCCGGTCTTCGGTGCTCCACTGGAAATGCTCCAGGAGCTCGGCCGCTTCCAGGGAGACGGAGACAGCCAGGTTCTTGGGGGTCTGGAACTGGGCCCAGTCCCGTTCATCCCGGAACTTGATCAGCTTGTCCAGGAGGTCGTGCAGGCCGCTTTCCCGGTCTCCAGTGCAGGTGCTGGATTCATCTCCCAAAAGCCGCAGGCGAAGGAGCTTATCCTTGGACTCGCTCTGCACCGCCCCGGTCTCCCATCGCTTTATGCTGGCTATGCCGACCTGCAGATCTTCGGCAAGCTCCCTTTGGCTCACTCCCTGTGCTTCCCGCAGGGACTTGATCTCCCGGCCGGTCAAAAGGCCGGCCTTGGCCCGGTAGGCATCGGCCGCAGCCCGCTGCGCATCTCCGGCGGTCCGGACCGTCCCTGCTTCCAGACCGCATCCCGGGCATACATACGCCCTGCAGGGATACGCAACATCAACCCCCTTGATGGTCGTGCGCTTGTGCAGCTCTTTGAGCTCCATCCGGCTGGCGCATTTGGGGCAGCACATCTCGTTCATGACCTCTCCTTTACCGGCCGGTCCTTGTGCAGGGACACGAGCCAGAGCGAGTCTCCGGCCAGGGCGAACTTGATGTACACCCGGCCCTCAAACCGGCCGCTTTCCAGGACAAAGGGAAAGAGGTCCAGCCCGTGAATGTCATCTTTATAGGACCTCTGCGGCGGCCGAGACCCGGCATATTCCTCAGCCGAAGCCGCATCCAGAAGCTCGGCCACAACCTCGAGCAGCTCGGATCCAATATCGTATCCGAGCTCAATCGCGTCGTGGGCAATGGCCTCCTGGTCAATCAGGAAGACATGTTCCTTTGTCACCGCGGCCCGCGCCTCCCGCAGCTTGCCCTGCACTTCCTTATGCGATGGTCTGTTCATAACATGGTATCAATTGATGCTGTTGTCAATCTGCAGCCAGCCAGGTCCATAAGCCCCGCTGAAAGCAGTCGAAGGCGTCCATGAAACGGTTGCTCCGTTGTATTCCAGACCGGCGGGATCAGCATTCTTGAGACCATGCCCCCGCCCGGTTCTTCGACGTAGCTTGTGGATTTTTGGAGTTTGCCATCTCTTCTGTGTGCCCACTCTCGGCCCGGTATTTTCTAAGCCCCGCCAAAGGGGGATCCCTGCCCCCTCCCGGCTACTCACGTGCAGGTCACTGCTTTCTGTGTGACGAAAGCTTATCATACACGTGAGTGCCGGGTTTCCCCCTTTTGGCGGGACCAAGAAAATGTGCGGGCCT
>NZ_JIAK01000037.1 GCF_000620765.1 Desulfovermiculus halophilus DSM 18834 | reverse complement strand
CAACTGCAAAAAGTCGAAGACTGGGGTTAAACGCACAAATTAAAATTTACAACTACTTGATTTCACTTAAAACTTCCAACTTAAAACTTAACACTGCCTGCAAAAACATATTTTTTGCAGGCGCATCTACATACACGCTTGGCTTGTAATGGTGTTTTTTTGTGGGCACATATTGACTGAACACCACAAAGTGGTGCAGAATATACAATAAAAGCAAAATATTATCCCTACTAAATCGGTTCCTTTTCATCCTCCTGAACGCAAAACCATAGCGGTTATGGTTATCTATTTCGAAAGTGTGTCCTTATAACCAGGAGGTGGGTTATGGTCAGCCTGGAAACCCTCAAATCTTTGGAGCTGTTCCATGATCTGAGCACAGAGCAATTGGAATCCCTTCAGGAACAGGCGTACACTGAACACTTCACCCGGAACACCTGTTTATTCAAAGAAGGTGATCCGGCCAGAGAACTGTGGATCGAGACCGAGGGGCAAGTTGATCTCCGCTTTGAGCTGCCCGGTCAAACCATCACTTCCAACGATCAAACCATCCAACACATAGAGGCCCGTCCCCTGGAAGCCAGAATGCTTGGCTGGTCCTGCTTCGTTCCTCCTTACCAGATGAGGCTTTCTGCATATTGCGTGACCGAGACATGCACTGTGATCAAATTTAAGCGGGATGCCTTGCTTGAGCTTTTTGAACATGACACAGACATGGGATACAAGATCCTGTCTTTTATGATCAAGGTCGTCGGCTATAGATTCCATGAATGTCAGGACGAGTTGGCCAAGCACATGGGAGAGAATATTATAAACGCCTGGTAAACAGCCGAAGTAAAAAATATCAGATCTTCATGAGCAGAGCATCCATCATTGTCAGCAGGATACAACCGGCACATCCCTTGTTTGGCAGTGCAATTACGGAAGCTGATTTTCCTCGAATCCCCTCCGCACAACCCAAGGAGAGTGCATCATGATGGAAAAAGACTACTTATCTCCATTCGCCATGGTGAACAAGGATATTTGCGACGGAGCTGATGAACGGCAAGTGGTCAATCACATCACCAAATATGTCACCCAAACCCTCAATCTTACCGGATGTTTTATAAAACTCCTGACTGGGAGCAGCCAATACGAAGAATATCCCTCCCAAAAATCCTTGAGACTGGGAGACAATACATTCAAATTCAAGTGTTCAGAGCAGTATAAGCTTGAGCTGCTCTCGAGCTATGGCTTGAGTCAGGGGTTTCTCTATTCTCGATCAGCCAACCAGCCAACCAGCATATTCAATTGCCTGCCGGATGAAAAC
This sequence comes from Desulfovermiculus halophilus DSM 18834, assembly GCF_000620765.1. NCBI lineage: Bacteria > Pseudomonadati > Thermodesulfobacteriota > Desulfovibrionia > Desulfovibrionales > Desulfohalobiaceae > Desulfovermiculus > Desulfovermiculus halophilus. Next base: position 15,101 of record NZ_JIAK01000037.1, on the reverse strand, counting down.
ATCTATTTCACGGATATTACCGATCTGGATCAGGAGGACGAAGATTTTGCCTTGATGAAGGCAGAAGGACTCAAGGCCTTATTCATGTTCCCGGTTGATATGTATCATGAAAATGTGGGAACTGTTGCCTTGTTTGACAGCAAAAACGGCAGCTTAAGCCGTGACGACATCAAGTTCGCCAAGGCCCTGACCAGTCGAGGAATTGCGGCCGTTGTCTACCAGCGGAACATGGAGGACCTGTTGGAGAGAAAGCGGCTTTTCCTGAGCAGCTTTCAGGAAATCAGCAATACGATCAATGCCACCTTGAACATCAACAAGGTCCTGCAACTGGCTGTGCAGAAGATCACTGAAGCCCTTGGGGTCAAGGGCACGCAGATCCGGCTTCTGGACCAGACGACCCAGGAGCTCCACTTAGCCGCCTCCCATGGGCTCAGTGACCAATTTCAAAACATCGGACCGATAACCTACAAGAGGGGGATCGAGGCCCAATACTCCCTCGATGCCCACCATATTGACGATATTATCGTCATTGAGGATATCGCATCTGACCCCCGGGTGCAGTACAGGGAGGCGGTTTTGGCTGAAAAGGTGAACAAAATGCTCACCCTGCCCTTGCACATTCGAGCCAAAAACATTGGGGAACTGACTATCTTCACCAGCGGGGAGGGGTCATTTTCCGAAGAAGAGCTCAAGTTCGCCGATGCAATCGCCCAACAGTGCGCACTGGCTATAGAAAACGCGAAAATCTACCAACGGATAAAATATGAATACCAGCACCTTCTTGAAGAGTTCGGATACGACGGAAGCAGCTGATCGCCATTCCCCGCAGGGTCAGTGCTGGTTAATGCCGCGCCGCCTCCCGCTTCAATCCGCTCCCCTGGTCCGGGAGACGGCGCCTTCATTCAGGAATGTGTCTGCCCTTCCGATCCGGAGATGAACAAGTGCTGCAGTTCAGGGTGGTTCTGAAGGGCGCGCAAGAAGAGCTGGGTCCGGTGCTCCATCCGGTTTCGAAATGTGTGTACAATCCTGGACAGAAAGGAAAACCCGAAATCATGGTGACTCTCCATAAGCTCCAGCAGCTTTTGGCCCGGCAGACACACCAGCTCGCATGACTCGGCACAGACGGCACTGCTTTGACTCCGGCTACCGCCCACCAGGCTGGACAGCCCGAAGCACGCCCCCGGCTCCAGCCTCTCCAGGGTAATGATCACATCCGGCACAGGCTGAACTTCCAAAAATATGCTCCCGGTCAAGACCATATAGCACTGGTCCAGCTCCTGTCCCTCGGAAAACAGGACAGTGTCGTCGCTGAATATCTTCAGCTTCCCAACACTTCCCAGAAGCTCGAGGTGGGCATCGGACATGTCCTGAATCAGGGTGATTCGTCGCAACTCGTGCTTATCTACCATGCGCTTTCCTCTTTACCGGATCAAAATTCCAATTTGTGTACCCAAAGCCTCACCCGGGTCAGGTCATGATGTACACGACAAAGATAAACAGGGTGGCGATGCCGGCCCCGAAGCCGATGGGCATGGTCCCCGCCCGCATATCCCGGACCAGCATCCGCTTCTTCATTTCCAGTTTCCGCCCGGTCAGCCCCATCAGCAGCCAGATATTGACCCCAAAGAACATGAGAAAGGAGACAGGAAAGGCCTGCACTGCCCGGCCCAGGCCCCTGGCAAAGGCCCGCATGCCTTCCTCAGCCAGGGCATTGACCCCGTTTAAGGACCAGTCCAGAAAGCTGCATGCGGCACTGCCCAGCTTACGGTACACCCAGTCCACATCCAGATTGATCGATCTGGCTTCAGCCGGATAGAGACCAAAGTGCAGGGCCGCATACAACCCCAGCCCGCCGAATCCGAGGAGCTGCAGCTGCTGGAGCACATGTGCCCCGGTGTAGGGAACATAGTCGACGGAAAACGGCAGCATGACGTACAGCCATCCAGGAAAAACACCGATGAACACGCACAAGAAGGCAGTCAGCCCCATGGCGATTTGCATATTCCAGGATCCCTCCCTGGGCCTGAGCCCGGAATCCGTCCCGAAAAAAGTGGCGTACGGAAGCTTGACACCGGCATGGAACACCGCTCCGGCCGAGGCAAGCTGGAGAAAAGGCCAGAGCACGGCCATATGCTCATGCCCTGCAGCACTGATGACCATTGATTTGCTGACAAACCCGCTGAACATGGGGAAGGCGGAGATGGACGCAGCTCCGATGATGCAGAAGATGCAGGTTGCGGGCATGGATTTGTACAGACCTCCCAACTCGGTAATCCGAGCTGTGCCGGTCCGATCCAGCACCACGCCGGCGGCCATGAACAGCACAGCCATGTACAGGACGCAGCAAAAGGCGTGGGCAATGGCTCCGTTCAGGGCCAGGGCCGTTCCAATCCCGATCCCGCAGAACATGAACCCGGCCTGGTTGAGCAGGCTGTAGGCCAGCAGCCTGCGGATATCGTTCTCCAGGAAAGCGTAGACTATAGGCACAACCACCATGACCGCCCCGACCCAGATCAGGATCTCGGCCCCTGGAAAGCACCTGGCCAGGAGATAGACCGCGCTCTTGGTGGTGAAGGCGCTTAAAAACACTGTGCTGGTCGGGGTTCCCATGGGATATGCGTCCGGAAGCCAGGCATGCAGGGGGACTGCCGCCGCGTTCAGGGCAATCCCCAGAAAAATGAGCCAGGACCCGGCCCCGTTCAGCCCGATCTGCGCAAACTCCAGGCTCCCGGTTTCCTGCGCATACAGAACAATACCGGCCAGAAGAAGCAGTCCGCCGAAGATGTGCATCAAGACATAGCGAAACCCGGCATCCTTGGCCTGCCTGCTTCGGGAGGCCAAGATCAAAAAGACGGAGCTGACCGCCATGATTTCCCAGAAGATGTACAGGGTCAAAAAATCGCCTGCAAACACCACTCCGAGCGTGCTTCCAGCGTAGATCAAAGACGCGACGTGCTGCAGATTGTCCCGGACGTGCAGAGCGAATAAGACACTGACAAGGGTCATGATGCAAAATACATAGCCAAAGACCAGGCTCAGCTTGTCCACTCTACTCAGATTGAGCTCATACCCCCAAAAGCGGACAATGTTGGAGGTATCAGGAGTCCAGGACAGAAGCACAGCCCCTGCGGCCAGAGGCAACAGCATGAGGTAGACCCACTTGGCCCGGCCCTGAAAATACGGGACCAGCAAGGAGCCGAGAATCAAGATAATGCCCGGGGTACAAAGATTAGTTATCATAATAGTCCTCATCACGCTGGACAAAGCCCCGCAAAGCCTTTGCCAGGCCCAGGAACACACCGGCTGAGACAAGACCGAATCCGGCGGAAAAACCGTACATCTCGGTCCAATGAAAAGCCGGATGCCTTTCGACGAACAGCTCCGCCCCCAGAAGGAGCAGCAACCCGACTGCAAAGCAAAGCAGCAGCCAGCCTCCCCGGCCCTTGGGCAATGTTTTCCTCTGCTTTGTGGTCATGTGCACACCCGTTTTGCGGTATTCGTTCATGAGAACAACACCCTGTACTTGGTGCATCCTGCCCAGGGACTAGCCCAAAGCCATTTGGGCCAGGCTGACAAACAGGCCGGGATACAGGAACAGGGCCACAGAGATCCCGGCCGTTGCGGCCAAGGGTATCACGCAGCACAAAGGCGCCTCCTGGATCCCGGGAGCCGCTTCTCCAGCCGGCTGAGGAACAAAAAACCCCCGAAACACTATGGGCAAGAAATACAATGCATTCAGGAAGGAACTGACCAGGAGCACACCGGCAAACAGGACCTGATCCGCTGATATCGCCCCCAGCAGGAGATTCCACTTGCTGTAGAAGCCGCCTGTGGGCGGTAGGCCGATGACGCTTAACGATCCGATGAAAAATGCCCCCAGGGTGATGGGCATCATCCGCCCCAAGCCGTCCATCTGGCTGATGAATTTTTTCCCGGTGGCCACCATGATCGCTCCGGCACAGAAGAACAGGGTGATCTTGCCGAAGGCATGCATGACAATGTGCAGGACTCCGCCCAGCATGCCCTTGGGGGAAAGCAGGGCAATGCCCAAGACGATATAAGAGAGCTGACTGATGGTGGAGAATGCCAGCCGGCGCTTGAGCTCATCCTGGGACAAGGCGATGCAGGAGGCCAGGAGAATGGTGACCGAGGCCACCGTGGCCAGAGCCGGTCCCAGGGCCAGGCTCTGGAGCAGATCGACGCCAAACGTCCCTGTGCTGATCCTGACAATGCTGAACACCCCAACCTTGACCACTGCGACCGCGTGCAGCAGGGCGCTGACCGGGGTGGGGGCGACCATTGCCGCCGGGAGCCAGGAATGAAAAGGCATGATCCCGGCCTTGGCGAAGCCGAAGACAAAGACGAAAAACAACAGGATGAGTACCGGGGCCGGGGCCTGGCCGGCCAGAATCCCGGCGGCAGTAAAATCCAGGGTTCCGGCCAGATGATAGCAGTACAGCATTCCGGGCAGGACCAGGCCCACCGAGGTGCCCAGGATAAACCCCAGATACTTGCGCCCCGATATCCGGGCCTCCCGGTCCTGGTGATGGGTGACCAGAGGGTACGTGCACAGGGAGAGCATCTCGTAGAACAGATACAGGGTGAACAGATTGGCGGAGAACGCGACGCCGATGGTGCTGGACAAGGCCAGGGCGAAATAGGCGAAGAACCTGGTCTGGGCATGCTCATTCAGCCCGCGCATATACCCGATGGAGTACAGACTGGTAAAGATCCACAAAAAGGAGGCCACCAGGGCGAACAGGATACCCAGGGCATCGACCCGAAGGGCAATGGGCACGCCGGGGAAAGGCGTGGCCAGAGTGAGCACAAACTCCTGGCCGCCTAGAACAGCCGGAAGCATGGAGACCACCAATCCGAACTTGATCAGCCCGGCCACAAATGTCCACGCTTCGCGGACATTCGGCCGCCTGCCACTGGAGAGCAGAACCGGGATAACCAGCATGGAGACCAGAACGGCAAACAGGGGGCGAAGAGAGACTATCTGATCCATCAGCTCATACCTTGGTGCACAAAGGGCACGATGATTTTCTGAACCACAAATCCTGACCACACACCGACTGCAATCAGTCCCGCCCCAACCAGCCCCAGGGATCCAAGCATGGGAAGAGGCGCTTCGTTCAGGACCGCCTCCTGATGTCCGTGTCCACCGTGTTCCTCATCCTCGGCAGGGAAAAAGGCGATCTCCACCACCCTGAAGACAAGCACCGCGCTGGCCAGACTGCTCAGGATCAGGGCGGCCACAAATATCCACGCTCCGGCCTCGATGCCCCCGACAATCAGATACCATTTACTGAAGAACCCGCAGGTGGGAGGGACACCGATTATGCTCACTCCGGCCAGGACGAACCCGGCCATGGTCCAGGGCATGGATCCAAAGATGCCCCGCAGGTCTTGAAACGAGGTTTTCTTGTGCACATAGGCAATATTGCCCAGGACCAAAAACAGGGCAAAGGTCATCAGGGCGTCGTTCACGATATGCAGTATGGCCCCGGTCATCCCGTTCGCATTGCCCAGCCAGGCCCCCCCGACCATGTACCCCACCTCGCAGACGATGATATAGACCAGCATCTTGGTCAGGTCCTGCTGAGCCAGGGCCAGAAGGGCCCCGGCCAGGATAGCCACACTGGCCAGAATCAGGACAAAGGACTGCAGCTGCAGGTCCTCAAAGACGTACTGGTAGCCAAACACAGAGAGCATCAGCCGGATCATGACGTAGATCATGACCTTGGTCATCAGAGGGGCAATGATCCGGCTGGCGGACACCGGGGCATAGGCATAGGCATTTGGCAGCCAGCCGTGCAGGGGGAAGAGGGCCATCTTGATCCAGACCCCGATGAGGCAAAAGACAAAGGCCACGACAATGGCCGAGGACCCCATGATCGACGGCAGCAGGCTATGCACGTCGAACATATTCAGGGAGCCGGTCATGATGTACAGATAGCCCACCCCCAGGAGATAAAAGCTGGCCCCGATGACCCCCAGGAATACGTAGTTCAGGCTGGCCCAGGGAGCCCGGTCCCTGTTGCCCATGGCCAGCAGGCCGTAGGAAGCCAGAGAGGCGATCTCAATGAGCACGTAGAGATTAAACAGATCCGCAGTTGCCGTAACACCCAGAATCCCGGTCACGAAAAGCAGATAGATGACGTAAAACGTGGCGTCCTTGATCCCCAGCTCTGCATGGATGTTCCGCTTGCTGGCCACGATATTGACCAGGGATACAACACAGATCACCAGCAGGACCAGGATATTGAGCTTGTCGATGTACAGCTCGATACCCATTGGCGGGGGCCATCCGCCAAACCAGTAGCTCACCGCTCCTTCCTCCAGGACCTGCAGCAGCAGCTTCCAGGCGCATAGGGCTGAAGCGGCCAGCCCGAGGATGGTGACCGGATAGCACAGGCGCCGGTCCACCCAGATCAAGGCAGCGTTGACAAATGCGGCCAAAAGGGGCGAGAGCACGAGCAGAGCTGGATAATTGGCAGCAATCATTGCGTAACTCGCATTCGGATTTCGTCTTCCTCAAGGGTCTGATAGCGCTGATAGACCATGATCACCAAGGCCAGGGCAACACCCAGGGTGGCCACGGAGACCACGATGGCCGTGAGCATGAGCACATGGGGCAAGGGGTTCATATACTGGGCAGCCTCTATGGCCTGATGGCTCATCTCAGGTCCATGGCCGCCGACAATGATAGGGATGGTGGCGTCTTCCTTGTAGCCGATGGAGATAAAGAACAGGATGATAGCGGTTTGGAAGATATTCATCCCGATCAGCTTCTTGATCAGATTGTTCTTGGCGATCATGGCGTACAGCCCGATCATCATCAGGATGATATACAGCCAATAGTTGTACTTATGGATGATCTCAGTCACTATATCAGGCATAGTGCGTGCTCCATAAAATTTTTCAGCCCTGCCTGGGACAGGGCTGAAAATCACAGTCGTTGCTCTGTTTCTGCCTTACAGCCCTTGGTTGTGCCGTCCCGCAGAAGCAATGTTCACATACAAAATGGCCATGACCGACATGACCGAGAATCCGACCCCGATCTCCACGCCCAGCATCCCCAGGGCCCGGACATGGCCCGGGTCCACCGGGAGCACAGCCGCGAGCTGACTGTAGTCCAGGAAGTTGCCGCCCAACAGAATGCACATGCATCCGATCCCGGAGTAAATGACCACTCCCAGGGCACACAGCAATCCCAGGGCCTTTTCTGACATCTGCTCCAGGAAGGTCCGCAGATCAAAGGACAAGGCCAGAAGAATGAGGCTGGCCCCAAAAATCACCCCGCCCTGGAATCCGCCTCCTGGGCTGAAATCCCCGTGGCAGACGACGTACAGCCCGAAGATCTGGATGAAAGGAATCAAGATCCGGCACACGGTCTTGATGATCAGGTCGTGCGGGACCCACATGTTGTCGATGAGCTGGAATTCCCGCTGACCTTTGGGTGCCTTGTTCGGGTCCTGGATATGGATGACGATCCCGGTGGGTATATGCCTGTACTCCCGCCCTCTGGTCCGCTGGGTATAGGTGCGCAGCAACAGGATGCAGGCCAGCCCGGCCCCGAAAACCACCACGGTTTCGAACATGGTGTCGTACCCCCGGTAGTCGGCCAGAACCGCGGTCACCAGATTCGGAGCCCCTGTCTCGTGCAGGGCCTCGGTGATGAAGTGCGGAGAGAGATGGGTGCTGGCCGGGGAGGACGGATCGCCCCAGGCCGGAAAATCCTGGGTTGCCGTGAGCAGGAGCCCGCCGCAAATCATGACGATGATCAAGCCGGCCAGTTTCAATCCTTGGTCCTCCGTGTTGTTCGAAATACAGCGGCCACAACAAAAACCGAGCTCACTCCGGCCCCAACCGAGGCCTCGGTGAAGGCCACATCCACCGCGCCCATGACCGCCCACAACAGGCACATCATAAAGCTGTAGGCCCCGAACAGTATGGCTGTGCCCAAAAGATCGCGGACTGATATGGCGGCAATGGCACAGACGATGACCAGGGCGAGAATGACGAGGTCAATCTGCCAGAGCACTAGCCCCTCCTTGTCTCTGTTTTGCGCCAGGGCATCATTCCGGCCTGAATCCCGGCATCCACTATAGCATGGGTGGCCGTCGGGCTGGAATGAAACATGAACCCGGCGATAAGCAGCATTTTGACACTGACCAAAACATTGGGCAGATCGAAATGCTGCCAAGTGATATTATACACAGCAAGGCCCACGACCATGAGCATCAGCCCCAGAGTATCCAGCTTGCCGGCCGGATGCAGACGGCTGTAGAAATCCGGCATACGCAGGATGCCTACTCCACCGCCGGTAAAGAGAATAAGACCGCTGCCCAAACAGGCCACAACAATGACATGTATGAGAAGTTCAACCATAACCAGTGTTCTCCCTCACCTCTGGATCAGGACCGCTACTCTTCACTCAGGCCCTTCTTCTTGTAGAAATACCTGGACGCGGCCAGGACAGTGATAAAATTGAGCAGGGCATAGGCCAGAGCAATATCCACGAACATATCTACCCGGTCATACAGAAAGCCGATAATCAAAAGCAACACAACGGTCTTGCTTCCTATCCCGTTGGCTCCCACCAGCCGGTCCAGGACCGTCGGCCCGAAAACGGCCCTGTACAGGGTGATCATCATGAGCGCACACAAGCCCAGGCCGATGGCCAATAGAAAGGTATCCATGGCTAGTCCTCAAAAACGCGTTTGACTTTTTGGCCCATAACGCCCGGCAGCTCTTCGGCCGTCAGCCTGTCGATGGCATGTACCTTGAAATTTCCCCTGTGGTCTGCGGACACGGTTATCGTCCCCGGGGTCAAGGTTATAGAGTTGGCCATGGCCGTTATGGACAAATCTTCTCTCAGGTCGGTCTGGAAGCTGACGATTTGGGGATCAATGAGATCCATCATCCTGGGATGAAAGATAAGACGCAGCAAATGGATGTTGGCCTGGAAGACCTTCCAGATCAGCCACGGCAAATAGGCCAGAAATTTCACCGAATAGCGGATATAGCTCCACTTGGGATAGGGAAAAATAAGGGTATGGGACAGTGCAGCCACAATTAGGCAGGAGACGGCTCCCAGCCAGAGGAGCATCGGGTCGAACATCCCGGAAAAAATGATCCACAAGATGTACATCAGACAAAAGGTCAGAATGAATGAAACAACACGCCTCATGATGCTTTGCCTTGGATTTCTCCTGTAGTTAAGGAGGGTTATTCCCTACCCTGACGGGACTGCAAAAAGTCGTCTTACGTTTATTTGCGATAAAATTTGAATATATAACAATTTGATTCTACTGATCTCTGACTTCTGATTACTGACCTCTGGCGAGTGCAAATACAGATTTTGCACTCGCATCTGCCCTGAACCAGGGCCCTCGCGCTTGAACAGGGAAACATGCGAGCCCTCCAGTGCTGGGCGCACCCCCGCCCCGCCATCAGCCGCTGTCCTGGACAGGACGGCCATATTTCCGACGGTCTCGCTGCTCAGGACCGGACAGGCCGCTGCTTGGGAAGGCTCAAATGGAAGGTGGTGCCTGTTCCTATCTGACTTTCAAACCAGATCGACCCGCCGAGGCGCTTCATGATCTTCCTGCATATGGGCAGCCCCAGGCCTGTCCCCTTGCCTTCAGGCTTGGTGGTGTAAAACAGCTCGAAGATGCGGTCCTGAACTTTTTCCGGAATCCCCGGACCATTGTCCGCAATCCGGATATGCCCCCCGGTTTCTTCCTCCCGGAGAGTTATGTCCAATCTCCCGCTGCTGTCCTGGTGTTCCCGGACGGCATAGATCGCATTGCTCAGGATATTGACCAGCACCTGTTGCAGCAGCTTGTAGTCGGAATGCACATTCACCGCATCCTTTGGCAAATCCGTGCTTACCTGGGCAGGCACGTACTTCAGCTCCGGCTCCAGATAGCGCATTGTATCCTGAATCAGGACCTGCAGGGAAAACTCTTTGCGTTCCGGCCCTGTATCCCGGACAAAGTCCAGGACCTGATTGGTGATGGACCTGCCGCGCGAAGTCTGGGCCTCGATCTCCTGCAGGGTCTGAGTCAACTCCTTCCGGTCTTCGTCCGACAGGCCGCGGGCATCTTCGACCACCACCTTGCCCCATCCCGCAGCCTGGTTGATCACGGACAGCGGGTTCTTCAGATCGTGAACAATGGATGCAGCCATGCGCCCCATCTCGGTCAAGCGGTCTATGCGCACCAGGTCTTCCTGGAACCTATGCCACATGGACTGATCGCTGGCCACAGCCAGCAGTCCCTGGGCCGTTCCTGCGTCGTCCGTCCATTGGCAGAGATAGACCCGAAAGGGGGCGGTATGTCCCTGGGCATGCCGGAACCATATCTCCTGCTCTCCGCAGCCCTGGGACTTGGCAGCTGCCACCAGTTCCTCGAGCTCCTCGGGGCTTGCAACCAGATCCTGAAGCGGCGAGTCGGCTATGTGCTGCGCATCCCAGCCCAGCAGATGTTCCCCGCGGGAGCTGACATCCAACACCCTGCCCTCCCAGTCCAAAATGCACAAGACATTGTTCGTGCATTCGCACAGTCCGCGGACAAGACCGGACAGCTGGGAAGGAGTCAGTTGCAGACCGGGAAATCTGGGTCTGGGTGTATTGCGGGGCTCAGTCATTTCGTATGCCGTACAGGCTGCGCAGCTTGCGGATGGCTTTCTTCATTCCCGACTCCTGCGGGTCTGCAGACGGCTGGCCCTCGTGCTCGGCAGGCCTGCCCTTTTTCTGTTTCATTTTGTACTGATATGCATCGCGTATGGTCTGCATCAAGGACTCGAACTCGATGGGCTTGAGCAGGTAATTATAGGCCCCTTCCTGTCCGCTTTCCAATGCCGACTCGGCACCTCCGTGACCCGTGAGCACTATGCACTGCAGGTCCGGCTGGATGGTCTTCAACCGCCTCTGGGTCTCCACCCCGTCCATGCCCGGCATCTTCAAGTCCACGACAGCAACGTCGTAATCTTCTTCAGCCGCCACCTGCAAAGCTTCTTCTCCGGAAAAAGTCACCTTGACCGTGAACCCCTCGCGCAGAAGCCGCTTGGCCAGGTACTCGAGCAGCGACTGCTCATCGTCGATGAGCAGGACCCGTATATTCCTGTCTTCGCCCATGTCTCACCTCTTCAAGGCATGTAACCCGCTTGATCCTTAATCGTCTCTATCCCGAGGCTTTATTTTTTGTCAACTCTCCACCTATCCTATTATACGTCTTTGTCCTCACCTCCGGGTCACGACCGGAACACAAGCGTTCAGCCCCTAAACGAACCTACCGGATCAGCAGACTAAAAATGACTCTTCGACACAAGAAGTCGAAACTTAACACAGAAGAGATGGCAAACTCCAAAAATCCACAGGCTAGGTCGAAGAACCGGGAAAAGCAGAGGAAAGAACTCTTGAGAGAGATGGCGGAAGATGATAGAAAATATGCTGTGTTCTTGTTCCGGCCGCTTTCGCCTGACGTTCAACACCGCAATGGATTGCCATGGTTTCCACGCATGATCCCCAGAGCCTGAGCCAGGAACTGCTCAAGGAGTGGCATACCCTGGAAAAGGAATTCATATCCCAGCTGTTTTTCAACTCCCCCATCGGAATCTATATCCTCCAAAACGGCAGATTCCGCTTTGTAAACCCTGAGTTTCAACATATTACAGGATACCAGGAAGACGAACTCAAGGGCACCCTCTCCCTGGATATCGTTCACCCCGAAGACCGGGATATGGTCCGGAGCAAGGCGGTGGAGATGCTCAAGGGGCACAGGAGCACTCCCTACCTGGGACGCATCGTGCGCAAGAACGGCGAAACCCGATATATCCTGGAGTCGGTCTGCTCCATCAGCTATCGGGGACAAAGGTCCACTCTGGGCTACTTCATGGACAACACGGAACAGGAACTGATCAAGGAAGCTTTGCGCCAGTCGGAAGAAAAGTTTCACAAGGCCTTTCGATCCAGCCCGGACTGGGTGGTGATCAGCACCCTGGACAACGGGACCTACCTGGAAGTCAATCAGGCCTTTTTGCACACCACAGGGTTTACGGCCAGGGAAGTCATCGGCCGGACCTCAACTGAACTCGGGATCTGGGTCGATCCGGATGAGCGGGATGAGCTGCACCAGATCCTGGGCGAGAACGGCAGGGTGTGCAATGCAGAGGTCAGGTTCCGGGTCAAGTCCGGGGAGGTGCTGCACGTCCTGTGGTCCGCCGAGGTCATCGAATACGGTGGCCGGCAGTGCCTTATTGCCGTGGCCCGGGATATTACCGACCGCAAGCTGGCGGAACAGGAGCAGATGCGCAGGGAGAAGCTGCAGGGCGTCCTGGAGATGGCCGGAGCGGCCTGCCATGAGATGAATCAGCCCCTGCAGAACATCTTTTTCATGCTTGACGACTTTCTAGAAGCCTACCCGGAAAGTCAAACCGGTCTGCAGCTCAAGGAACAGATGAAGCGCATCCGAATCATTACCGGCAAGCTGGAACGGATCACCACTTATGAAACCAAGGACTACATCCAGGGAACCAAGATCATAGACATCGACAAGGCCTCCCTGCAGTGCCCGGTGGATCCGGGAGGAGACAGCTCCTCCCCTTCGCACACATAAGAACGAAAAACTATGGGGCTTGAGTCCACTGTGTCTGTGCGCTGCGGGCAGCAGGTTCAAAGGCCCGGGCGAAGCCAGGCAATGAAGCGTACCACATCAGCCTTTCCTGCACCCATGCCGCAGGAGGGACACCTTGAGGAGACTGCATGCACAAACATATTCTCTTGACCATCAGCGATGACCCCAGTCACTTGTACGGCATCAAGTTTGTCAACGAGTTCTTCAAAAACAAGGACGCTGTGCGCTTCACCCTGTTTTTTATTGCCCCCCGGAGCGGGCGGGACGCAGAGTTCGAGCTGGATCAGCAGGAGGCCGAAGCCTGTGACTTGGCCCTGGAGACAGCCAGACAGCGCCTGATCATGGGCGGCTTTGAAGAAGAAAATCTCTTGTGCAAGATCAAGAAACGGTCCCTGAGCAAGGTCAAGGATATTATTCATGAAGCGAACAAGGGGCTGTACGACGCAGTGATTTTGGGCCGACGGGGAGTCAGCCGGCTGGAAGAGCTGATCAACGACAGCGTCAGCATGCGGGTCCTGGAGCAGGAGCGCAAGTCACCGCTCTGGCTCTGCCGTGAACCTGAGCCCGGACGCCGGAACGTCCTTCTCTGCGTGGACGGCTCCGAACCGGCCCTGCAGATTGCCGATCATGTCGGATTCATGCTTCGAAACGAGGACTCCCACTCCATCACCCTGTTTCACGCCAGTCCGCAGGGGCACAAGGGCGACACCATCCTGGAACGGGCCAGGGAAGAATTGATCAACAACGGCATCGCTCCGGAGCGGATACATGCCAAGAATGCCGCCGGGACCAAGGCCGACCAGCTCATCCTTCAGGAGGCAGAAGCAGGAGGATATGCGGTTGTTGCTGCCGGATACGCGGAAAAGCCGAAAGACGGGCTCTTCCGTCTGGGCTCCACGAGCAAGAAGCTGGCCTACAACCTGAAGAATGCTGTCCTCTGGCTGACCTGAGGTCCAGAGCTTCTGTTTCATGCCAGCATCCCACTCACATCAGACTTGCACCTCGGCGGCTGCCACCCGCCGCAGCCGCCTGATCTCCCGCATCCCCATCCAGGAATGACCGATCAGGGTCACCACAATCAGGGTTCCGCCGACATAGGTCATCATCGGCGGGACTTCACCCAGGACAATCCAGACCCATAGAGGGGACAGAAGGGTCTCCACAATAATGAACAGGCTGACCTCAGGCGAGGGCAGATATCTGGTGCTTTGGGCGATGAGGTACAGGGCCAGGGGCATCTGAACCAGCCCCATAATCATCAGATAGACAAACCCCTGGGCACTGACCTGCAGGGGGTGAGCCCAGGGCAGAACGCATGCGGCCATGACAATCCCGCCCACGCTGACCAGGCCCATCCGGTCCAGATCCGGACTCCGCCGCAGAAGGGTCAGATTGCCCCCGGCATTGCAGGCGGTCAAAACAGCAATGAAGTCTCCGAGCAGCGCCCCGTGCCCCAACGATCCGGCAAAAACCAGGATCACGCCGCAGAAAGCCAGAACAATGGCCATCCATGTCCGCAGGGGGATGAGCTCGATGCGGAACAGACGGGTGAACAAGGCTGCGAATAAAGGGGCACTGCTGATGATGACCACGGTATTGGCCACTGAGGTGAACGCGACTGAGGTGACAAAAAATATCCCCCCGGTTCCGAACAGAAACGCAGAGGTCCACGCTGTCTTCGGGACCTGCTGGAAAGGGGCAAAGGCCTTTTTCCCCTTGGTGCAGACCAGCACCAGAGCCAGGGACAGGAAAGTAAAGATCCCCCGCCAGAATATCACATTCCAGGCCGTAGTCTGCGCAAGGCGAATAAGCAGGGCGTCAAAGCTGATGGCCGTCACCCCGGATATGACGATAAGCAGCCCTATTGTCCGCTCTCTGCTTGTGTCCGCATAGTTCACTTTCGATCCTCCCCGGGTCACCAGCGTGTCGAAGCTGACCATACGGGGGGTTTGTCTCCTTGTAAAGCAAGCCGGCTGCTCAAGCAGAACTGTTTGGTGGCTCTTGGACACAGAAAGTGGAATTGCCTTCATAAGAGTTTGCCGTCTCTTCTGTGTGCCGTGAGCGGCAGTCCCGCACATCTTCTTGGTCCGCCACCCGGCACTCACGTGTATGATACGCTTTCGTATGAAAAACTGTTATCCCATCTTTACGCTTAACTTCGCAAAATTAGCTTAAAATTTGCCTGGATTAACTTGCCAAAAATCCGTAACCACCTGAAAATACGTAGTTACTTTAGTTATACGGTCTTTTGTAGTGACTACGAATGCAAAACTGCTTATTGACAGAATGGCCAGCCATGATAAACTCCTTGCATGTTCATCAGGGAAACAAAAAGAAAGTACAAGAATTCTAATAAGTTATATTATACACATAAGTTAGTTGAGTCAATTCGTACTCCGGATGGCCCCAGGCAAAGAGTTGTGCTTAATCTGGGCACCTTGGAGCTTTCGAAAG
>NZ_JIAK01000036.1 GCF_000620765.1 Desulfovermiculus halophilus DSM 18834 | reverse complement strand
CTCTTTTCTTTGCGCAGACAACCTATCAGCGGATAAAGAAAAGAAGTAGCCGCAGATTACGCTGATCTCCGCTGATTTCAGATCCGCAGATGATCTTTATCAGCGGTAAAAACTCTTCCTCTTTTCTTTGCGCAGACAACCCATCAGCGGATAAATAAAAGAAATAACCGCTGATCGCGCTGATTTCCGCTGATTGCAGATCCGCAGATGATCTTTTCTTATCAGCGTTGAGCATCTTTATCAGCGGTTAAAGCTCTTCCTCTTTTTCTTTCCGCAGCCAGCCCTTCAGCGGCAAGAGAAAATCAGTATTACCGCCCCCTGCGGATCCCGATGGAGCGTCCGGCCTGCTTGGGCCAGTCCAGATGGGATTGCGCCTGGTGCAGGTCCTGGAGTGCGCTGTGCACCGGCCGGCTCATGGGGGCGGTGCCCACCTCGGGCTCGGTGCGGACATGCAGGAGCATGAGCTCCTCGGTGGCCAGCAGGTCCTTGGTTTCTGCGTGCCACATGGCGTGCAAGGCGTGCACCCGCTTGGCATCCAGGTCCAGGATCCTGGTCCCGGTCACCACCGGCTTCCCCTCGGCAACTTCCCGGATATAGCTGATATGGGCCTCCACAGTATATATGGAGGCCTTTTCCTTCTCCCGGCCCTGGGCGTCCAGGCCGACGCGGTCCAGAAGGGCATCCGTGGCGTAGCCGAAGATCAAAACATAGAAGGCCTCGCTCATGTGCCCGTTGTAGTCCACCCATGCAGGCTGGACATGGGTCCTGTACAGTTCGAGGTATTCCTCAGCTATGGACATGCGGGTCACCTCTATTCCTGGATATCCTGTCCGCACTCGGACAGGGCGTGCATGATGCGGATCAGGCAGTCGTCCCGCCGGCGGACCAGGTCGGATACCTGATTGTCCTCAGCCGACTGCAGGCAGCCGGCAACCATCCGGTCCCTGAGCTCAGAGGTCAGCTCTGGAGCGTCCAGCCGGGTCCAGGGCTCGAGCAGGGACGGACCGAAGTGGTCCAGCATATGGGCCATGCCCTCATCCCCTCCGGCCAGATGGAAGGTGAGACAGGGCCCCATGATGGCCCAGCGCAGCCCGGGTCCGAAACGGATGGAATCGTCGATCTCCTGCACGGTGGCCTCCCCGGCGTTGACCATGTGCAGGGCCTCCCGCCACAAGGCCTCCTGCAGCCGGTTGGCGATGAATCCGGACAGCTCCTTGTCCATTCGGATGGGCTTTTTGCCGAAGCTGTGGTAAAAGTCCACGGCCCAGTCCACGCATTCCGGGCTGGTCTTTTCGCCGCCCACGACCTCCACCAGGGGAATGATGTACGGGGGGTTGAAGGGGTGGCCGACAACGGTTCGCTCAGGATGGGAGCATTTGGCTTGGATATCGGTCATGGCCAAGCCCGAGGTGCTGGAGCAGATGACCACTTCCGCTGGGGTGGCCGCATCCAAGGCGGCAAACAGGTCCTGCTTCTGGGAGAGCTCTTCCGGACAGCTCTCCTGAATGACCTGAACCTCTGCGCCGAGCTCCTCCAGGCTGGAGGCAAAGACAAGGTTGTCCGGTGACGCCCCGTCCTTGAGTCCCAGCCGCTTCATTGTCGGCCAGGTCTGGTCCACCATGTGTTTGAGCTTGTCCTCGGAGCCCGGACCCGGGTCATAGGCCACCACCTGCAACCCCTGGCGCAGGAAGTGCAGCGCCCAGGCGCCGCCGATGACTCCGGTGCCCAGGATGCCCACCCGGGTGACCTTTTCCGGTGCTGTATGTGGCATAGTAATTATCCTTTGCTGATGATCTTTGGTATGAAAATTGTTGTAGTTATTCGTTGGGATAATCCAAATCCAAATCGAAATCGAAATCGAAAGAATATGGCATTCGGTGCAGCAGGAACCCTCAGTTTATGGATATCGATCCAGATCCCGATTGTGATTACGAACCAGAAGAAAGAAAATCACAACAAACGGATGCACTGGACGTTCATTCTTCGGGTCAGTGATCCTCAGCTTTATCAGTATCTGATTGGATAACCACTCTCAATCGGTATCGAAATCGTTTGTATGTTTCGTTAGCGCAAAAGCGCCACCCCTCGGAGGCATGTATACACAGCACAAGAGATTCTTCAGTCGCAACACTCCTTCAGAATGACAAGAGAGGTGGCATCAGAATCATCCGGTGGGAGCCATTCTTCTGTTTGTCATTCTGAGCGAGTCTGTGAGCGAAGAATCTCTCAGCCTTTGTTAGCGCAAGCGTGCCTGCACTTTGGCATGCATGTGGTTTGTTATGATAATACTGAGTGCAGTTCTTCCCCAGGACGCGGTTGCCCTGAACCGCTGTGCCTTGAGCCATGCTCAAAGCCTAGGCCGCCAAGCCCAGGATGTTCCGGGCTTCAGCCGGGCTGACCACCCTGGCTCCCAGCTCCTGCAGGATGTTCGAGGCCTTGTGCACCAGCTGGGCGTTGGAGGCCAAGACCCCCTTGGACAGATACAGGTTGTCCTCCAGCCCTACTCTGCAATGGCCTCCCATGAGTGCGGATTGGGCCACAAAGGGCATCTGCATCCGGCCGATGGCAAACGAGGCCCATACCGCGTCTTGGGGCAGGTTGTTGCGCATGGTCAGCAGGTTGTCCGGAGTGCCCGGGGCCCCGTAGGGTATGCCCATGCAGAGCTGGAACATGGGAGGAGATGAGACGAGCCCTTCCTGGACCAGGGTGCGGGCCATCCAGATGTGCCCCAGTTCAAAGCACTCTA
Source organism: Desulfovermiculus halophilus DSM 18834 (assembly GCF_000620765.1). NCBI lineage: Bacteria > Pseudomonadati > Thermodesulfobacteriota > Desulfovibrionia > Desulfovibrionales > Desulfohalobiaceae > Desulfovermiculus > Desulfovermiculus halophilus. Next base: position 15,861 of record NZ_JIAK01000036.1, on the reverse strand, counting down.
TCTCCGGCTTGATCCCGGCTTCCTGGATGAGCCTGGCCATGACCCGGAGCTGGTCCGGGGTGGCCACATAGGCCGAGTCGGCGTAGTTCATGCTTCCGCAGTCCAGGGTGCACAGCTCGGGCTTGAGCTCCAAAACGTGGGCCACCCGTTCGCGGGCGCCGGCCATGTCCGAGCCCTCGCCGGCTGTGCCCGGATCGGTGTCTGAGGGAATGAAATCCGCTCCCATTCCGGCGGTGAGATTGATGATCAGATCCCGGTCGGCTTCCCGGATGCGGGAGACGGTTTCCTCGTACAGCTTAAAATCCCTGGCGCCTGCCCCGGTCTGCGGATCGCGGACGTGAATATGGGCGATTGATGCCCCGGCTTCCGCCGCCTCCAGGGCGGACTGGGCAATGGCCTTGGGGGTGACCGGGACGTGCGGGCTTTTGTTTGCAGTGCTGCCTGCGCCGGTCAGGGCACAGGTCAGGATGACATCCGTATTCATAGACGCTTCCCTTTCGATTGGGTGCAGGCTGCTTTGTGCAACAGCCCGCACCCAATCCACATGTATGTATGGAACTTTTGAATGAAAAACAGTTATGAGGTAATAGTTGGGATAATCAAAATCGAAATCGTTTGTATGTTTCGTTAGCGCAAAATGTGCGGGCCTGCCGCGCAAGGCACACAGAAGAGACGGCAAACTCTTATAGATGCAATTCCACTTTCTGTGTCGAAGAGCCTTCAAACTGCAAGTGAGTGCCGGGCAATCTACCGGAAAGCCTTCTGCACAACCGGCGTGGCCGGTTTTCCATCCGCGGTTTCAACCCCTTCCAGCCATGTGCCGATCATATCCATATGCTCGGCGATCCATTTCGTGGCCACCTGCTCCGGCTCCTTGTCCTCTCGCTTGAACTCATAGATCCATTCGCTCTGGATATCCGAGGTCAGGACAAACTGCTGCAGAAAGCGATACACATTGGGATGGGTCTCGGGCAGATCGCTGCGGACCACGGTCCACACCCAGCTCTTCTGATAGGCGATTGTCCCGGACTCGTCAGTGTCCTTGAGGTACTTGAAGTCGTAGACAGTCCCCATCCAGTGCGGTTCCCAGGCAAAGAAGACCATCCAGTCCTTGCGCCGGGTGGCCCGGTCCAGCTGGGAGAGCATCCCGGCGGCGCTGCTTTCCACCAGGGTCCAGTCTCCGAGGCCGTCTCCATCCTGGGCGATGACTTCCTTGATTTCCTTATTGATGCCGGATCCGGCTTCGATCCCGTACAGCTTGGATTCAAACTTGTCGGCGTGCGAATCCAGATCGGCCATGGAGTGAACGCCCTGGTCCCAGACATAGGTGGGCACGGCCATGCCGATCATGCAGTCCGGCAGGTTCTTGACCACCTTGATGACTGTTCCCTTCTCCGCCAGGGGATTGATCATCTCTGTCTCCTGGGGGATCCAGCCGCCGAGGTAGATATCCATGTCCTTGTTTTCCAGGCTCTTGAGGATAACGGAGGGCGAGGATGTGTACTGCTTGGTGGAGTAGCCCAGGCTCTCCAGAAGCTGGGCCGCGACCTCCGTCTTCACGGTCAATCCGGGCCAGGCTGGAACGCCGAACTTGAGGTTCTCGGCCTGCGCCGGCATGGCTGCAAGCATGAGAAGGGCCAGCCCCAGGAGAAAAACGGTCACGGGGCGACAAAGGCTGTCTTTTACGAACAAAGAACGTCTGATCATGAGAAACCTCCTCTGGTTTCATGGCCCTGAGTGGGCGGATTCCAAAAAGATCGATTCGGCTCAGACAGCAAGCCGATTTCAATGTTTCCAAGGGTACAGAGAGAAGAGATGAGCTATTGACAAAATAAGACCTATTTTTGACTGAATCGGACAAATGTGAAAATCCCTGTCCCGGATCGTAGTCCGGGATGACGTTCTTTTGCGGGAAAGAGGACGGAGACCGAACCGCTGATCACGCTGATTCACGCTGATAGTAGATCAGAGGCTATTCTCTTCTTATCAGCGGCTAAAGCTCTTCCTCTTTTTCTTTCCGCAGACAGCCCATCAGCGGCCAAAGAAAAGCATCAACCGCAGATTGCGCTGATTCACGCTGATCGCAGATGAAAAGATGATCTTTTCTTATCAGCGAAAATCATCTTTATCAGCGGTAAAAGTTCTTCTTCATCTTCTTTTCTTGTCATAGAGAGCCCCTCAGCGGCTAAAGAAAAGCATCAACCGCAGATTGCGCAGATCTTCGCTGATCGCAGATCAGAGGCCTCTTTCCTCCCATCAGCGTCAATCATCTTTATCAGCGGTTAAAACTCTTCTTCTTTTTCTTTCCGCAGACCGCCCATCAGCGGCAAAAGAGAAGAAATAACCGCTGATCGCGCAGATCTTCGCTGATCTATGATCCCAGATACGAGATAACCTGTCCTGTCTCTGGTTCCCCTCCCTGACCAGGGAGGCATAGGGAAGGGTGGTCCCTATAGACAGTCTTTCGCGGGGATGACGAGGAAGAATGAACCGCTGATTACGCTGATTACGCTGATCCACGATCAGAGCCCCTTTTCTTCTTATCAGCGCAGATCATCTTTATCAGCGGCTAAAGCTCTTCCTCTTTTTCTTTCCGCAGATAACTCATCAGCGGCCAAAGAGAAGAAATAACCGCTGATCGCGCAGATCTTCGCTGATCTATGATCCCAGATACGAGATAACCTGTCCTGTCTCTGGTTCCCCTCCCTGGCCAGGGAGGGGACAGGGGAGGGTGATTAAGGTCACTGCTCACTACTCACGGTTCACGTCTACCCCCATCATTGCCTGGCCGGGATCTTGATAGCCAGTGTGCTCATCATGTAACTTGACACCTCCCTTGTTCCACGAGAAAAGAAATAGAGGGATTCCTCAATATATTCCATGCTGAGATCTGCTTGATTTATTTATATTTCTCAAGGAGAACGCTATGAAATCCTATACCGCGGTAATTGAGAAGTGCCCTGATACCGGCTTGTATGTGGGGTATATCCCAGGCTTCCCTGGCGCGCACTCCCAGGGCAGCACCTTGGACGAGCTCAACCGAAACTTAAAAGAAGTTCTGCAAATGCTTCTTGAGGATGGGGAACCCCGGTTGGTGGCTGAGTTCATCGGCACCCAGAACGTGCAGGTTGCTTGAACATGGGGACTATTCCGGTTTTGAAGCCCAGGGAAGTTGTTCATATCTTGGAAAAACTTGGGTTTGAGGAAGTACGCCAAAGGGGAGCACATAAACAGTTTCGGCATCCGGACGGCAAATGTACTACTGTTCCCTTCCATCCTGGAAAAGACATCTCTCCTGTCCTATTGGGTCAGATTGCAAAGGATATCAATATCCAGGTTGAAGATCTCTTACGCTATCGATAGTTAACGCGTAACTCCAGGCTGGAGATTTTACTCCTGAATCGAATCATGGGGTATGAAATGCTGGATTCCCGCCCCGAAGCGTACCCCGAGATGACGTTCTTTTGCAAGAATGACGATGAAGAATGAACAGCAGATCACGCAGATCTTCGCTGATCGCAGATCAGAGACTATTTTCTTCTTATCAGGGTTGATCATCTCTATCAGCGGTAAAATCTTCCTCTTTTTTTTCCGCCCTGGAGGGCAAGCCCCTGCCGCTCTTCGGCCGGGGAGAGAACGTCCGGGACTGACTGTACCTAGAGGACCACGCCCGGACCCTGCAAACCGTGCTCTTTCATCAAAAGCAAGGGCACCATCAGGATGGCCGAGGTCCTCATTTACAATATTACGATACTTGGCCATAATCTTTTCATCGTCGTGGAATCACGAAAGAGATTCTGACTATGCGAGACAGAGCATCCTACAATCCCAAAAGGCGCATTAGCGACAAGAAGCCTGCTGATGTACTTAAAGACCTGGCCTCCAAAGTCAGATATGGGGGTAACCCTGAACATAAGCGCAATCCCGGAGATTTTGGACTGACTCCGCCGGCAATGCCCAGGCCGGATAAAACATTGTGCGATACTGTGGGAATATTCAAGAGAAATGAGGCAACCAGGCTTCTCAGAAAAGGCGTGCGCGAAGGCCTGGTCAGTATCAAGGAAAAAAATGGATTTCCGCAAAACATATGGACCATAAGCAAAGAAGGTCACCCCTTGGAAGCTCAGCTTGAAAATCAGGACCAGGGAATTTATCATGGATATCCCATGCCAGAAAACGATCCCTTTCGCCAGGTGGTTCTGGAAAAGTGGAGAGATAGATGACAACAGATGGTTTTTCTATAGACTTTGAATGGCTCAGCAGAGAATACGGAAGCCGGCTTGAACGCGCCACTTTGGCCGAGATCGGGATAATGGCCGGCGGTGTTTATCTTACAGAGCTGGAGGATCTCAAGTCCAGAACCATACGCACCAGGGCCAGGCTCTCTGCCTATGATTTTGCACTTTGGCTGGCGGGCAACTGGTGGAGACTTTGCTTTGAACCACCCAAGGAGGGATTGGACTGGCAGCTCAGTCACAGCACGACAAGTATAGGAGGCGGATATATTTGGCCGGACATCGTTTTTGCCAGCGATGGCGGCAGAGTGCTGGTTCAAGCCACCCCGGCCTTTTTGCAAGGGCACGGGATCAGATACTTGTCTGGATCTGCCCATTCCGTTCCAGTTCGTGAATTTGAACGGAAATCTGCCGGTTTTATCGAAGCTGTGCTGGAAGCAACCATGCAAGCGGGTTTGGAGAATACCGAACTCGGTTGTGTCTGGAACGAAGTACAGAAAGAGCGCAGCGACCCGGAGCTGGCCGGGAAAAGAAAACTGGAAGCCCTGATGGGGTTTGATTCCGGAGAAACGCCGCCGGATTTACTGGAAGCCCTGATACGGGCCGGGCAAAGATACGGCAGCGAGGCGGTGCAGGAGATAGCTGCCGCTTTTGAAGAAGGCTCTGTTTCTCTTCTGGACAGGCTGGGGGAAAACATCAGAAACCAGGCCGTGACCCTCAAACTGCCCAACTGCGCAGAGCTACGCTCCAGTATCGACAAAAAAATGCGGCGCACGCTGATGCCGTGGCAAAAAGCCGAAGAAGCGGCCGGTCTGGCCAGGAAAAGCTGGTCTGTAAATAACGGCCCTTTATCCAATGCCCGTCTTGCCGAGATTTTTCAGATTTCGCAAGACTTCATCTCCACAGGCGAGGATTGCCCGGATTTGCCTGTGCATGCGGGATTCAGAAATGGCGGGGGACATGCTGAATTTAAAGCCCTCCTGTCCAGACGACCCGTTACCAGCAGACGCTTTGCCCTGGCCAGGCTTATAGGAGATCATCTGACAGCTGGCAAGAAAGATTGTTTGTTGCCGGCAACCGGGGTATACACGCAAAGGCAGAAGTTTCAGCGGGCCTTTGCCCAGGAATTTCTCTGTCCCTTTATTGATCTCTGGCAGTTCCTGGGCGCAGGCAGACCGGATGAAGAAGCCATTGAAGAAGCAGCATCGCATTTCCAGGTTTCACCATTGCTGATCAGGTCCACCTTGGTAAACAAGGGCATTTTGGAAAGAGAAACCTTGTCCGAAAGATGCTAATGATATTTACCCATTTTGCGTCAAGCGCATAATGGGTAATGCAGACGGGTTGCCGATTGTGTTTCTGGTTCCCCTCCCTGACCAGCTGAGCTTTACCCACACTTGACACCGTGGGATAAGGTATTTGTCATCGTTCAACCACCCCTTTATCCCCTCCTTGCGAAGGAGGGGACCCTTAACCGTCTGATCTTGCCTTAAATCTGCGATTACGGTTTTCGATAATCCATACACTTGCGGATAGAAAACATACAGACAACCGCGATTTTCTTAACTCCCCTCCTTTGCAAGGAGGGGCAGGGGTGGTTGGGATGGTGAATCTGATACCTCATTTTTTCAGCATGTTATAACCCCACGGTGTCAAGTGTGTGCCATGCACAGCCCTGACCAGGGAGGGATAGGGAAGGGTGGTCCCTATAGACAGTCTTTCGCGGGAATGACGAGGAAGAATGAACCGCAGATCGCGCTGATCTCCGCTGATCCACGATCAGAGCCCCTTTTCTTCTTATCAGCGTCGATCATCTTTATCAGCGGCTAAAGCTCTTTCTCTTTTTCTTTCCGCATACCGCCCGTCAGCGGCAAAAGAGAAGAAATAACCGCAGATTGCGCTGATTCCGCTGATCCACGATCAGAGCCCCTTTTCTTCTTATCAGCGCCGATCATCTTTATCAGCGGTAAAAGCTCTTCCTCTTTTTCTTTCCACAGACAGCCCATTAGCGGCCAAAGAAAAGCATCAACCGCAGATCGCGCTGATCTCCGTTGATCCATGACCAGAGGCCTCTTTCCTCCCATCAGCGTCGATCATCTTTATCAGCGGTAAAAGATCTCTCTTTTCTTTCCGCAGACAGCCCATCAGCGGCCAAACCTCCCTCCTTGAACTTGACAGTCCGCCTGTTCATGATGCACCACATGTTCTGGCTCCAACACCCCAGGGCACCCCAGAAGCAAAGGCTATGAAGATACTCGTCACCGGCGGAGCCGGGTTCATCGGCTCGGCCCTGGTTCGGCATATCATCGAGAAGACCTCCCACCAGGCGGTCAATGTCGACGCGCTCACCTATGCCGGCAATCCGGAGTCCCTGGGCCAGGCCAGGGACCATCCCCGGCACGTCTTTGAACAGGTGGACATCCGAGACCGTCAGGCCCTGGACCGGGTGTTTCGCGAGCACCGGCCGGATGCGGTCATGCATCTGGCGGCCGAGTCCCATGTGGACCGGTCCATCGCCGGGCCCTCGGTCTTTGTGCAAACCAATGTGACCGGAACCCAGAATCTGCTCGAAGCGGCCCGGGTCTACTGGAGCGAGCTGGACGCCCACGCGCGGCGCGCCTTCAGGTTTCATCACGTCTCCACGGACGAGGTGTTCGGCGATCTGGGGCCGGAGGATCCGGCCTTTACCGAAAAAACACCCTACGCCCCCAGCTCGCCCTATGCGGCCAGCAAGGCCGCAAGCGACCATCTGGTCCGGGCCTGGCACCGGACATACGGACTGCCGATCCTGATCACCAACTGCTCCAACAACTACGGTCCGTACCAGTTCCCGGAAAAGCTCATCCCGCTGATGATCTTAAACGCCCTGGAGGGCAAGCCCCTGCCGGTCTACGGCCGGGGAGAGAACGTCCGGGACTGGCTGTACGTGGAGGACCACGCCCGGGCCCTTCGTTTGGTCCTGGAAAAGGGCCTGCCCGGCCGGACCTACAATATCGGCGGGCGGTGCGAGAAGACAAACATGGAAGTGGTCACCGCGATCTGCGATATCCTGGATGAACTTAGACCGGTAACGAGTGACGAGTCACAGGTGACTAAAGACGGTGACGGGTTACAGGTTACAAGTGACACGTCACGCGTCACCCGTCACTCGTCACTGATATCCTTCGTACCCGACCGCCCCGGCCACGACCGGCGCTACGCCATCGATGATGCACGGATCAGCCGGGAGCTGGGCTGGCGGCCGCAGGAGAGCTTCGACAGCGGTCTGCGCAAGACCATAAAGTGGTATCTGGACAACACCGAATGGGTGGATCGGGTCCGGACAGGGGAATACCGGGAATGGATCGAAACGAACTACGGACAGCGCGGAGCAGTGAGCACGCTGTAATCTGACCGGATGACCTGAGCAGACAATGTACCTGACAGAATTGATGACAGCAAGCAAGGTGAAGTTTGGAACCAGCGGAGCGCGCGGGCTGGCGACGGACATGACGGACCGGGTCTGTTATGCGTATACCCAAGCGTTTGTTCAATATTTGGAGAAAACACAGGATCTTGGGCCGGAAGCGGGCATAGCCCTGGCCGGGGACCTGCGGGAAAGTACGGATCGTATCCTGGCCGCAGTGGCCAAAGCAGTTGTCGATCGAGGTTATGGTGTGGAGTATTGGGGCAGGATTCCGACTCCTGCTGTGGCTTATTATGGTTTGCAGCGCGGCATGCCGACGATCATGGTTACCGGCAGCCATATTCCGGAGGACAGGAACGGAATAAAATTTACCAAAAAAGACGGGGAGATCCTGAAGCGGGACGAGGCCGGGATCAAAGAACAATTGATAGAGCTGGATGAGGGCCTGTTCGACGATCAGGGCATGCTGGCCCGGGACTCTTTTCTTCCCTCTCCCCACCGAGAGGCTGCAGAGGAATATGTCCAACGGTATACCCGGTTCTTCCCTTCCGGCTGCTTAAGCGGACTACGCATCGGCCTGTACGAACACAGTGCCGTGGGCAGGGACCTGACCCGCGACATTCTGGAACGCCTCGGGGCTTTCGTCACACTTCTGGCCCGCTCTGAAACGTTTATTCCAGTAGACACCGAAGCCATCCGGCCCGAGGATCGTCAGCTGGCCGCCAAGTGGGCGCAGGAATACGGTTTTGACGCCATAGTCTCCACCGACGGGGACGGCGACCGGCCCTTGATCAGCGACGAGAACGGTGAGTGGCTGCGCGGGGATGTGGCCGGAATCCTTTGTGCCCGGGACCTGGAGGCGGATGCGGTTGTTGTACCGGTCAGCTGCAATACGGCCCTGGAAAAGACCGGGGCGTTTGAGGCGGTCTACCGTACCCGGATCGGATCGCCGTACGTGATAGAAGGCATGCAGCAGGCAGCGGCCGACGGATATGCAAGGGTTGTCGGCTACGAGGCCAACGGCGGTTTTCTGACCGGAACGCCTGTGCGCAGAAACGGCCGGAGCTTGTCTGAGCTGCCTACCCGGGACGCGCTCATTGTCGTCATTTCAGTCCTGCATCAGGTAAATGAGCGGCAAACCCCGGTCAGTGCCCTGGTTCGCCAATTGCCGAAGCGATATACATACAGCGATCGGCTGACCTCGTTTCCTCCTGAAAGGAGCCGGGAGCTCCTGGAATATTTCAGTACGGGGGACGCCGGGAAAGACAGGCAAAGGATGGTTCGCGCGTTCGGCGATCTGATTCAGGAAGTCCATGCTGTGGATAGAACCGACGGACTGCGGATCACAGCTCAATCTGGAGATATCCTGCATATTCGTCCCTCAGGCAACGCGCCTGAGCTTCGGTGCTATACAGAGGCTGATTCCCCAGCCGGGGCTGGAAGGATACATCAGCAGGTAATGAAGATTCTGGATTCGTGGAGGTAGTCAGTGCTGACTCCGGTGGTGTTGTCAGGGGGCTCGGGCACGCGGTTGTGGCCCCTGTCCCGCAAGCGGTACCCCAAGCAGTTTCTGCCCATGCTGGGCGGCCGGGAGACAATGCTCCAGGCCACGCTGCGCCGGTTGGCAGCTGTGGATGAATGCGCGCCGCCAATGATTGTATGCAACCAGGATCATCGATTCACGGTCGCCGCCCAGGCTCAGGAGCTTGGGGTCGATCTTCAGCATCTCATACTTGAACCGGTTCCCCGCAATACCGCACCAGCCATAGCGGCAGCCGCTTTGATCGCCATGAAGCAGGGAGACGACCCGCTGCTGCTTGTTCTGCCAGCGGATCATCATATCGCAGATCCCTGCGCATTCGCTCGCGCCGTGGCTGTCGGGGAGAAGGCAGCCGCAGAAGGTGCACTGGTCACCTTCGGCATCCTGCCGGACAGGCCTGAAACCGGATATGGGTACATTCAGACCATTGCAGACGGAAAGCAGGGAGAAGCTCTGCCGGTCCAGGCCTTTGTGGAGAAGCCGGACCGGGCCACGGCCGAAGGGTATCTGGAGACAGGAGAATATCTGTGGAACAGCGGCATGTTTCTCTTTCAGGCCTCAACATATCTGCACGAGCTTGAACAGAAAAATCCAGCCATGCTGGACGCCTGCCGGAAGGCTGCAGAACATGCCATGGAGGAAAAAGATTTTTTTCGCCTGGACCAGGAGGCCTTTGCCGAGTGCCCGTCCGATTCCATCGACTATGCGGTCATGGAAAAGACGGACAGGGCCATGGTTGTGCCCCTGGCCTGCGGGTGGAGCGATATCGGGTCCTGGGCCGCGTTGCAGGAAGTGATGGACAAGGATCCGGCGGGCAATGTGTGTATCGGGGACGTGTACCTCCATGATGTGCGTACAAGCTATATCCATGCCGACTCCAGGCTTATCGCCGCCCTGGGGGTGGACAACCTGGTGGTTGTGGATACCCAGGACACGCTGTTCATCTCCACCCTGGACAGGGTTCAGGAGGTCAAAACCATAGTCTCGGACTTAAAAGCCAAGCAGCGCAGGGAAGCGGAAAGCTACTGTTTTGAAAGTTGAATTTTTGAGTTGAGCTATTTTGACAACCTCATCTTTGCATAAGCTAATAAAGTACCTCTGTGCAGGCAAGGGATTGCGCGAGCGCTTATTAAGGGGTGCTGCCGGAGGTTTCTTTGTCCAGGGAGGGCGCCTGATCAGCGAACTCCTGCTTTCGATTCTTCTTGCCCGGCTACTCGGCCCAGATGGGTACGGCACTTATGCTTTCGCCTTTGCAATCGTAAAAGTAGTCCAGATTCCCGCTGAAAACGGTTTTGCCAACTTGGCAGTAAGATTTACATCCGCCTATAAGGCCGTTGCTTCTTGGGGACTTCTTCGAGGTCTTTGGCGGCGCACATTCTCGGCAGCTTTTGCCTATGGGATAATCACAGCAGCGGTGCTTCTTTTTATAGCATTATCGGGCATAGACTCCTCTAAAAACAAAACCTTGGCAGCCGCTTCCATCCTTCTTTTATTCATGCCCTTGATTTCGTCTGGTGGAGGCGTGTTGAGGGGGTTGGGACGGACGGTTCTCGGCCAGGCACCTGAGCATATAATCCGACCCGTAGCCTTTCTTTTTCTTTGTGTATTATCGTTTCTCTTTGCAGGAAAATTTATAGACCAACCCAGCCATGCAATGATGCTTCACGGGGGTGCTGTATTTTTTTCTATGCTTGCCGCCTTTGGATGGTACCTGAGATATAAGCCGAAAGAGATTAGAAACGCCGCCCCTGCTTACGAAGATAAAACCTGGCTTAAGGCCGTTTTGCCGCTTTCTTTTATAGGAGGCATGTTTGTTGTAAACCAACACATGGATATTTTGATTCTTGGTTGGCTGTCCCCTGCAGCACAGGTTGGTATATATCGGATATCAGTCCAGGGGGCGAATCTTGTCATCTTTGGTTTGATGGTGATAAATTTTGTGATAGCCCCTGAAATTTCTCGCCTTTATGTTAAAGGAGAAAAAAAATCCCTCCAAAAGATGGTTACCTGGAGCGCCCGGGCAGTTTTGGCTTGTGCCCTGCCAATTGCCATTATTTTCTGGTTGCTCGGAAAACAAATCATTTCATTTGCATTCGGGGAAGAATACCAAGCCAGCTACGCACCATTAGCGGTACTTACCTTGGGCCAGCTTGTAAATGCTGCAGCAGGTTCCGTGGGTTTCATACTTAATATGACAGGGCATGAAAAGGACACAGCGGTTGGAGTCACGATTGCTGCTATCTTAAATATATTTCTTAATTTAATGTTAATACCTTCCTATCAGGCTATCGGGGCAGCTATAGCAACTGTTAGCAGTATGATTGTGTGGAATATTTTACTAATATGGGCGGTTTACAAAAGAATCCAGCTTAACAGCACGGCATTTGGTAGAATATCACCTCGAAGACCCACCAGCACATAAATGGCAGTATCAACCTATCCAAATTTGATTCATAGCATATTTGAATAGCAAGGAGAGCTATAATGCCGATTAAAGCAATCGTAAATTCGTTCTATAGAAGTGGTTCAACTTTTTTATGGGAGTATCTAAAAAATAATGCATGCAGAAAGAATGGTCTTGTTTGCTTCTATGAGCCTGACAACCCTGATTTAGGAAGATTAATTAATCAAGAGGGAATGACAAACAACATTTTACATGGCAAACAACTTTGGCAGGAGTATTTATGTTTACCAGAAGAAAAAAGAGACATGATTTTTAGAAATAATCCGTTAAAAAGGAATCATTTATTTATATTAGATAAAGAGCTGAAAAGTTACTTTGATATATATGATTCGCTTGATGATTATATTTTACTTCAAACTAACCTCATGAGTTTTCACTTAAAATTTTTAACCAATCTCTATAAAACTAAAACAGTACATATAGTTAGAAACCCTATAAGTGTAAAACACTCAGTCAAAAATGCTTATTTCGTTAGCAATAATAAGATTGCAAGAATTCTCAAAAAAACCATACTCTACCCGACATTATACCGAAGCATGTGGTTATATAAAATATACGATTATATATACAGGAGTTACGGTTACCCCAAAAACATAGAAAATAAAATATTTAAAAAAAAAATTACCAAGTATAACTTTACCGAAATATTCGCTATAACCTGGACTATTTCTAATTACATGGCTATAAAGGATACGCGTGACATAGGTGGACTAATATTGAACTATGAAGAGTTTGGCCGTTCCCAGCGCACATTAAGTCAACACTTGGGTATAAGCCTAACAAAAGAACCTGATTTCAAACCAAGGCCCCCAAAAAACAACGATCAAGAGTTTCAAAAATTTATGTACTATATAAATAAATTTGAACTTAATGAAGAATACGAACTAATAAGAGAATACTTAGAAAATCATAAATAAAAACAACTCTTTGATTTTATAATATTAGCATGCTATAATCTAATCTTAGCTTCTCCAGTTTAATCGGATAAACCTAAAATATATGAGTACTAATAAATTATATATTATATTATTTGCTTATATTTGCATTATAGTAATTCAATTTACGAATATTAAGCTTGGGCCTATTAAAATAGGTGAATGTACCATATTTCTATTTATTCTATTTTATGCATTAAGAGAAAAGACTTTATATGTTAATAATGACTTGAAATATACTTTTTGTTTAATTACATATTTTTTAGTCGTTAGTTATATTGTTTATCCTTTTGTTAATTATTACCCGCCGAATAATATAATTATCTTAAAATCTCCAGCGCTTATCCCTTTATCTAGATATTTTCAACTATTGCTATGTTTATCTTTTGCTTATATAGTTTTTAAAACACTTAACCATAGATCTTTACCAAGTTATAATTTAGGGGTGTTTAATAAACATTTTTTTATCGGCAATGCTATACTTGCATGTATATTCCTGTTAGGATATTTATTTGAAGGTAAATTGTGGAGCGAAGGTATATTTTATTACAATAATTTCAGACTGAAAGGTTTTTTTAATGAAGGAGGCCCTTTAGGATTATTCTATTCTTCTATAGCCTATTATGCATTGTTTCATAAAAAATACTTATACACAATATTATTTGTTATAATTGTAATACTGGCAAAATCTAAGGCTGGAATTATAGCTTTAATTTTATTTTATCTAATACATATGTTTAGACATATTAAAAATGTTAATTCGACACAATTTTCCAAAAAAATTCTAAAGTTATCATTAATAGCTATACTTATATTTACTTTTTCTGTTATAGGAACCTATTGTGTTGGGAAAAATTATTATAAGGATTACTTAAACATAAAAAATGAAATTACTAACAGAACTGAAGATCGTAATTTGATTATGGGTAGAATAGCAATGGCTTATATAGCTCCTAATATTATAACCGATCATCCTTTTTTAGGAGTAGGTTTAGGTAATTATTCAAATGTGAGAAATGCACCTAAATATAGAAAATTTATTCCAAAAGTAGATGCATGGGATTTGGGGGGTCTAGGTGGTATTTTTAAGCTCTTAGTTGAATGCGGAATAATTGGAGTAATTTTATTTTTTGTTTTGTGTATAAAATTGTTTCTCTTTAATAAAATACCATTAACTAAAGCAGTTCCTTTTATTTCTTTGTTTTTATTTCCATTTTTTTTAGGATTACAATTGTATTTTTTTTACCCATGGCTTTTTCTTGGCTTATTCTTACACATAAAACACAATATCAACCTAAAACCTTTCTATTTTTTTACCAAGATTGAATGAATAAGATTTACTTTGACGACCGTTGGATTGGAGATCATGGAATCGGCCGCTTTGCAGATGCCCTACAACAGCGGCTTGATTTGCAAGCACTGCGGCTTAAGGGATCCCCGAGTTCTCCCTTCGATCCAGTACGGATGCTTGCCAAAACATGGCGGTTACCTTCTCGAGCAGTGGCCTTTAGCCCGGGTTACAATGCCCCCTTGGTTGTTGTGCGTCCATACGTTTTCACTATGCACGACTTGAACCATCTTGACGTACCGGCAAACAGTTCGGTAGCCAAACGCCTGTATTATAGGATAGTGCTCAAACGAGCCTGTAGAAAAGCAAGCCGCGTGTTAACGGTTTCAGAGTTCTCAAGAGACCGAATAATAGACTGGTCCGGCGTGTCACCGGAAAAAGTCACGAACGTTAGCAACGGTGTCGACTCTCACTACCGACCACATGGTGACAAATATGACACGGACTTTACATATCTGCTTTCGGTTGGCAATCGCAAGCCACACAAGAACGAGAGGCGCTTGGTGGAGGCTTTCGCACGAGCTCGAATAAATCAAGAAATAAGACTACTTTTCACGGGCGAACCTACAGATGAACTCCAATCCGCTATCCGGCACCTTAACCTATCATCGCGTGTTAGTTTCGCAGGCCGCGTGGCAGAGGACCGTATGCCATCCCTATACAGAGGGGCGCTCGGACTTCTGTTCCCGTCACTCTATGAAGGGTTCGGCTTACCGGTGCTTGAAGCCATGGCCTGTGGTATTCCAGTCCTTACGTCCAACGTAACCAGCCTCCCTGAGATAGCGGGAGACGCTGCCCTGCTAGTGGACCCGCTCGATGTTGATGCCATTAGCCGGAAAATAGAACAACTGGTTGACGATGTTTTACTGCGGGAAAAGTTACGAACAAAAGGCTTGAAGCGGGCAAACATGTTCTCTTGGGATTATGTTGCAAGCCGGGTGAAAGAGGTGCTGGAGGAAGTGGCAAAATGAAAAACAGCAGAATGATTGATCGTACCCTAAATTACGGCCGCCATCACATCCGGGCGTTTCTGGCCCGGGCCAGACCTTTTAGAAGCATAATCGATCTAGGGGCCGGGAAAGGCGATGACCTCAATCTTGCGGCTCAGGCAGAACCCCAGGCAATACAGCTAGCGATTGAGGTTAATCCGTGTTACGCAGAAGCGCTGCGCGAGAAAGGGATTAAGGTGTCGGCAATTGATATCGAGCGGGATACATTGCCAGTAGAGGATAATTCGGTTGACGTGGTGATTGCCAACCAAGTCCTTGAGCACACCAAGGATATATTCTGGATTCTGCATGAGGTAAGCCGCGCCCTACCCGTTGGCGGAAAGTTCTTGGTAGGGGTTCCGAACCTCGCAGCGTTACATAACCGAATTCTGCTCGCGATAGGTCGTCAGCCCTCGCCCATCAAGACAGCCTCTGCGCATGTGCGCGGGTTCACCAAGCGAGATTTTCTTTCCTTTCTGGAGGCGGCTTTTCCAGGTGGCTATCAACTTCTGGCCTTCGGTGGCAGTAATTTCTATCCGTTCCCGCCGGTAATTGCCACTCGGCTGGCTTCCCTTTTTCCCAATCTGGCTTGGGGTATTTTCCTGATGCTTGAAAAGAGGCGTGATTACAAGGATCAATTCATGTCATTGACCACCCCAATGGAGCCACCCATGATCGGCTAATCGGGCCACCCTATGATCGCCCTAATGGGGCCAGTTTTAAGTGGCCATCTTGAGGTTGCGAACCCCCCATTTTTTAGGCTGATTTTTGGCTTTTTTCCACCTCTTTTTTGAGAGCTTGGTTTGGCTTTGGTTTCCTGTAGCTGGGCCCATCCAAATAGACCAGGTAGGCATCATGCCGGAGTCTATCGATGGTAGCTGATCCCAAAAGCTTGTTTTCAAAGGCCCGGTCCCATTCCTGGAAATCAAGGTTGCTTGTAATGA
>NZ_JIAK01000035.1 GCF_000620765.1 Desulfovermiculus halophilus DSM 18834 | reverse complement strand
TTAAGTTTTAAGTTGAAAGTTTTAAGTGAAATCAAATAGTTGTAAATTTTAATTTGTGCGTTTAACCCCAGTCTTCGACTTTTTGCAGTTGAGTCAATTCAAGGAAATACAGATGGTTGTTCCTGTGGTTGAAGGCAAGAACGCTGAGGCTGTTTAAAATTCAATTCTTAGAAGCCCCAATTTGGACCTGAAATGTTCACCCCATGAAATCTCTTCTCATTTCATCGGGGGGCATTTTAAGGCCAAAAAACGGCCCAATTTTGAGCACATTTATCATTAATTCAGTGGGTTGGTTAGGTCCGACCCCAGCCCATGGAATCCATAACAATCCCACCCGGGCCGAGTACAAGCTCCAGGGCAGGAGCATGGAGATCGGGCTTGCCCGGTACGTGCAGGAGGTTGGTGGGTAGGGCCAGGAGGAAAAGGAAGAAAGCCCACCGCCGAGGCGCAGAGGGCGCGGAGAAGGGGGCTGAGCTCTGCAGGAAAAGCCTCTGCGTACTCAGCGTCTCTGCGGTGCAAGGAGGGATTGGATATGGAATATAAGAATGAACCCGCTTTTATCAACCGCCAGGAAGAGATCACTTATATCCAAAAGTGGCTCGAAGAAAGCCCGAAGTATATCCTTTTCTTCTACGGCCCCAAATCCAGCGGCAAGACCACGCTCATCTATAAGGTTGTATATGAACATCTGAGCGACGAAAACACGTTCTCGGTCAAGCTCTTCAATCTGCGCGAAGTGCTGCTGGTCAACTACGAGGATTTCCTGCAGCGATTTTTCCAGCTCGAGGACCAGGAGGAAAAGGGCACAGCCGAGACCAGGCAGTACAACCTGCGGGTCTTTCGGTATACGGTTCAGACCCAGCAAAAGATCCGCGAGCGGCAGCTGGATCCCTTTGACGTCATGAAGGCCGAGCTTAAAGATTTAAACGCCCAGGGGATCCAGCCGGTCATTATCATCGACGAACTGCAGGCCCTGGAGTCCATCTATTTCAATTCCCAGCGGGAGCTGATCAAGGAGCTGATCAATTTCTTTGTGGCCATGACCAAGGAGAGCCACTTGTGCCATGTGCTTTTGTCCAGCTCGGACGGGTATTTCATCGAAAAGTTGTACAACGACAGCAAGCTCAGGAAAACTGCCAAGCTCTTTGAGATCGATTATTTGCCCCGGGAAGATATTGTGTACTGGTTGAACAACCTGGACAAGGAATCCAATATCCGCGAGTTTACGTTGAACAGCTCGCAGATCGAATATATCTGGGAGCATTTCGGGGGCAGCATCTGGGAGATCTCCGCTTTGCTGGGGGATCTTCTGCGCAGCGCTCACAACGGAGCGATACCAGATACAGTTTTGGAAAACGCTGCTGAGCGCTATCTGCTCCAGGCCAAAAGCTATTACGAGGAATATGCCGGCTTGGACGACGCCAAAGCCGAACTCTTGCGGGAGATCAACACCCATGTCCAGGCCAAGGGCTATGTCAAGGAACACCAGCTGCGGCGGCTTTTGGAGCAAGGCCATTATCCTGACCGGGAGACATTGCTGGAGGAGTTGAACAACCTGGTGCGCAACAATTTTCTCTACTACAATCCCACCCGGGCCGAGTACAAGCTCCAGGGCAGGAGCATGGAGATCGGGCTTGCCCGGTACGTGCAGGAGGTGTAAGGGGGCGGGGGCGCCGCTGGTCACGCAGAGCGTGGTGTACACGGACCAGGGATTCGGGGGCAGCGGGTCCATTTCCCAGCCCACAATCCCGCGGTGATCGATGGCTTGGACCTCACAGAGGAGCGCATCCGCTTGTTTGCCGTTGATCGGGACAATACCGGGCACAGTCAAGCCCGCAGGGCCCATCTGCCCCCCGAACTGGCGGACATGTCCAAGCAGAAGGATTGGCCCCTTTCCAGGCTGTGGACGCTGCTCTGGGGTGACGAGATAATATTGACTCCCCCCGTTTCCACCTGGAGTAACCGAAACCGAAAATCGCTAGCGAGGTTCAGCCACGCAATGTGGCTGCCGATACAAAAAACAATGTCACAGGCGGTTTGATGCTCAAGAGAATCTGGTACAAAACCTGGCCCAAGCTGGCTGTGACATTGTGCGGGGTGGCGCTGTACCTGGCAGCCATCACAGTAGAAGGGCAAACAGAGCATTTGAGCAGTCTGTTGACCAGCATATCCGCAGCCCTTGTCGCGGTTCCGGTGATGGTTGTTGCTTATGACTTCTGGCAGGAACGCAGTAACAGACAGCTCAACCAGGAACCCTTTGGATATGATGGATTATGACCAGGGTAGAATAGCACCCTTATAGGGATTTTGTATGTCGCAAGATACTCCAATTATAATCAATCCGACGCTCTCTACCGAGGCAAGGTCGTTTAAAAATATCGATGAGGTGGTGCACCAGGATGCACTGCAAGCGCTTGCCGGTATCGTTGGTCGTATTTATCAACGAATCCCCGAGTTGGATGGGGGCGAGCACCCGTCATCTTTTTCCAAGACCCGGACCCATGAGACAATTGCCGTTTTTGGACAGCGGGGGGCGGGGAAGTCCACATTTTTGCTTACGGCAATGGATCTTTTGGCGAATGGGAAACATCCATTCACCGGAAACCAGGATATATTCCACAAGATCCAGCCGTTAGGGGTTATTGATCCCACCATGCTCGGCAACAACGAGCATATTTTGCTGACGATTCTGCAACGTATAGTTGCCTGCGTTGAGGACATGCGCCAGAAACAATCTTTTCCTGGTCATGGCCTTGGCGAAGACAGGGCCTATGAGGCGTGGCGCGATGAGCTGTTGGGGTTGGCCAAAGGCCTCAAAATCATTGGCGAAGGTGAAGACAGCGGCAAGCCACGTGAGTTTTGCTGGGACGATGCGCAATTTTATCTGGACCAGCATTTGGAAGCCACCCAGCATGGTGGCGCGCTGGAGGCGAAATTCCATGCCTTTGTCCAGCAAAGTGCGAAACTGATCAACAAAGAGGCTTTTGTGCTGGCCTTGGATGATGTGGATATCAAGCCGTCCACGGGGTGGCATGTGCTGGAGGTGATCCGCAAGTACTTGACCACGCCCAGGCTCATGGTCCTGCTTTCCGGGGACAGCAATCTCTATTCGCTATTGATCCGCAAGGAGCAGAACAAGGCTTTTGCCTTGCAAGAATTGAATCAACTTCCTGAGGGGTTACGGGATTCTTATCAGCGAGATATTGCTGCCTTGCTGCCCAGTCTGGAAGAGCAATACTTACAAAAGATATTCAACCCCCTCAACCAGATTGAACTCCCGTCTCTGGGATATTATCTGGCCCGAAAGAAACAGATTTCCATTGTTCGAGGCGCGGGCAGAGATACTGACTCATTTTCTGATTTCATTGAACAACTCTGCACACAAAAGCTGTACTTGTTTCGGGCCGATCAGCGGCAACAGGTGCAGGCTTTACTCTCTGGCTTGCCCATACGCTCCATAATCCGGATTTTGGAAGTAGCTTATCAAGAAGAGGGGCCGCATAAGCTGGACCTGTTCAAATTGGCCAGTGTGTTTTCCACCGCTGTGCATCGGATGGGGTTTTCTTTGCCTGAACTGGAAAATATCGGTTCCAAGCCGGCCTTGCATGACCTTGTACGCAATCTGTATAGGGCCGGAGTATTCAGGCAGGGGGTGCATCTGGAAGCGGACCAGACAGACGAAAAGCATAATACAGCCCTTTTGACCCTTGGCGGGCTGTATGCAGAGGCGGTGGGCCAGAAGCCGGGATATGCCCTGCAATATATGCTGCGCGCTGCTCTGCCCCAGCAAATATTTATCAATTATTTCCCCACTCGTTTTGATGAGCTGTTCGATTATTTGCAAACGGCCCGGGATCAGGCCGATATGCATGTGTCCCGCCGGATAACCGGCGCTGTACGAAGCGAGATTGGAACCAATCGGCCCATGTGGGCCGGCACCCTGCAGGTGTATTCCGAGAGCAAGCGCAATGAAGCTTCACAGCTCTTTCGCGTCCTGTATCCTGAGCAATCCGCAAAAGACAAGAATTCCGATGTTCCCCAAGCCCGTGATGTGGAATTGCAAAATTTTGCAAGGATAACAGGCCCTTCAGGATTGCAAAAGAATTTGAAAATAAAGCGTTACGTCAACACAGTGGGGTCATTGCAAGAATCTATTGAATCCTGGCACAAGAAATGCGTCACATTGCCTTTTGTTACCTTATTGGACCAGGGCAGTGCGTATCCTTGTGCCTCTATTTACCATCTTTTGGGGTGCCTTTCGGATCTTGTCTCCAGTCAGGAGCTACGCCAGACTTTTGATACCCTCTCTCATTTGCGGACCTATCCCACCTTGCGCAGTAGGGACCAGGGGCGAGAAGACTCGCACCGCGAGCCACCAAAGAAAAAGACCAAGCCGGAAACCGAGGCAGAAGAAGTAGATATTATCAACCGCGAACTCTTTAACGACTGGCCAGGGATTAAAGAGAATTTCCTCGTCTTGCTGCAGACCTGGCAGGCGAAATGGGAAACTGTAGAACTCAAATACTACCCCAGCCTCTACGCCCGTATAGCCAACCGCCTTTTTTACACCTTGCTGTCCATAGAAGAGACCCTGCAAGGGAAAAATGTCTACCCCGGGACATATATCCATCGGTCTCTGGCTGCATTTTTTAATGCCGTCCTGGTCGAGGAGGCCCTGGCTCAGGGGACAAACAAAGCCCTTGACCCCCGCAATCCCGTGACCTCGGATGCAACATTGATCCGCAATATGGCCCGGGCCGGCTTGCTTCAAGACGCCCAGATTCTGGGCGACAATGCCCCGCATATCTCCCAGCTGGAACAATTTGCCCCAGAGATGCGGGATATTACGGTCAGCAAAGATCAGATGGGTGATGACTATCAGGAAGGGGCTCCAAACCTGCCGCTTTTTCAGCTCACATTTTCCTGCCCCTTATGGGGCCTTTTTCTGTATCCGCCCTATGGCAATCTGGACCAAATACTGTCCTCCTTCAGCCTTTTCAATCAGCATGTTCTCCAGGTGCAAAAAGATTGTCCAAGCGGTTGGTATACGGATGTGCTGTGTGTGAGTTATAAGGGCGAAGTCCAATTTCCGAATCTGTATACACCGTTGCAGTCGGTTCCCATAGTGCGTGGGGATTAGGTATGCACAAGGAGCGTGGGCAAGCTGTTGGGCCGCAGGATGTATGGGTAGCTTTTTTTGCCAACCCCGCCCTTTTACAGACCTATTGCCGGGCAAAAGGCAGGATTCCTCCCTGGGAAGCGATTCAGGAAGATGTGCTCCTCCACTTGCGACGGCAACACTCCGCCTTGCCTGAGCATCTGATCTCTCCTTGGGTGGATCGGGAGTTTGCCAAGCAGCGCATGAGCCCGGGGCAATATGTACGACAGGTTCTCGTCCACATGGCACAGGAGTATGTGGCCTGGGAGCCCGGGCGCGGCCCTTATGTACGCAATACCCGATTGCCGATGTGGCAGGATTTGCTGACCCATTTTCCGCCGGCTGTGCTGCTGGCCGTCTCTGCGTTTCAGGCCCAAAAGAGTGTCGACAAGCAAAGCGTCAGCGTTCGCAATGAACTCACCCAGGCTGTGCAGGCTTCCACCCTGCCCACGGTCCAGGACGCTTTCTTCGATGCCCTGGTCGCGGACAAGGGGGTGCACGATATGCACGTGCACATAAGCGGTGTGCCGGAAGCGGATGTGGTTTGGCAGGCGGCTCTGCTCAACCCGGGGGTTGTGCATGCGCAGGTGGCTGACAAGTGGCGAAAGCGCGCCAATCGCGATCTGTTTCGAAGCCAAGGCATCGAACGGCCTTTTGAGATCCTGCGCCTGCTCCGTTTGGCCCGCTACCTTCGCTTGCGTTTGCAGCAAGCCGTGGCTTGCCTGCAGGACAAGGCCGGCAGAGCAGAACGTGCCGGGGACTCGTTCAGTGAACGGGGAATCTGTGAAGAAATACACAGCATCCTGCGTACTGGACGCGATCCAGAATGCACGCGATCCTTTGGCCGTAGAAGTGGCCAACACAAGGGCAGGCCTGACGCCATTGTGCTCCTGGCCGAGGAAACAGGGCTTTGGTTTGACCTTTTGCCTTGGCTGGAGCAAAGCCCGCGTGTTTTGGGCTTCCTGGCCCATTTTTATCTCCTTGTGCGCTGCTGGTTCAGCCGCTTCCTGGTGCTGGGCCGCACATCGGTGGGGTTTTCCAGCTTTGCCCAGATTGCCGGAAGTCCGCTGCGGGAGCTGGTGGAAAAGGATTACGCGCTCATATTGCGGCAACTGCAAGGCCAGGGTGGGTTGACGAGCGCCTGCTGTGAACTCCGGTTTGCGCCCAAAGGCTCAGCCCGTGATATCGCTAGGCGGGTGGCAGAGATCAGCCGGGCCTGGGAAATGCACCACCAAGCCCACAAAACCGCTAGGGAAAGCTCGAAAAGCAAAGGCTGGCAGGAAAGCGCCGAGCCTTGCCCGGGGTTGCAGCTCACGGCGCACTTGATCAAAAGCGATGCAGAGGGCAAAAACAGCTTTTGTCGCCATCAAGCCCAGCGTGTGCGGAACCTGCAAACAGCCCGGGCCATAGTGGGCGCCCGGAAAATTTCCCAGCAGGCGTATCACACGATATGCCGCGTGGATGCAGCCGCCAATGAAATGGATACTCTGCCCGAGGCCTTTGCCCCGGCTTTCCGATTGCTGCGCGCCTCCGGGCTCAACAGGTTTACCTACCATGTGGGCGAAGATTTTAGCCATCTGCTCTCCGGGCTGCGGAGCATTGACGAGGCGGTGACATTTCTGGAGCTGGGCTCTGGGGACCGGTTGGGCCATGCCACCGCCCTGGGGATGGAGCCCGGTCTTTGGAGGCAGCGGGTCGGACCGCAGGTGGCCTGTGCGCAAGGCGAATGGCTGGACGATTTGATCTGGCTGGATTGTATGCTCCTGGATTTGCCCCACGATGGCGATTTGGAACGGAAGCTCCACGATCAGATCAAGGTGCTGTACCGCAGGGTGTATGGTCGATGCGCCCCGGACAGAGATGTGCTCCACCATGCGTGGAGGATGCGCAAATTGGATCCCTTTGCCGAGTTCAGCGAATCGCCATTGGCTTCGCGGTGGTCACGGGCTGAAGTGGCGTTGATGCACGAAAAGAAGAGGTCGCCAAGGGCTTGGCAGGAGTTCAAAAAATACCACGCGCCAGCCTTCAGGCAGGAATATGCCAAGTATTGCCTTGTGGATACTGCCTGGATTGCCGATCAGACCATCAAAGCGCTGCAGGATGCGCTGGTGCGAAAGATTGATGAGCGTAAAATGTGCATTGAAGCCATGCCCACAAGCAACCTGTGCATCAGCGCTTACGCGGATTATTCAGAACACCACGCCCTGCGTTGGCTCATGGACGATACGCGGCCGAGGCCGATGTTCGCCCTTGGATCAGATGATCCCGGGGTCTTTCACACTAGCATCAGAAACGAATACCTGCACCTTGCTCAGGCCGGGCAGGAAAATGGCTACGATACCGCAGCAGTGTACCGGCGCTTGGGCGAGGTGAACCGCGTTGGGTTGCGACTTGGGGGGCAAAGGTAGCCAGGTGTTTTGGGGAACAATGGGGCAAGTGCATGGCGAAAAATATAATTTTGGTTTCGCATTACGAAAATCCTGTGACTGGAGCGCATTATAGATTTGATCGTTTAGTTCGGCGATTTCTGGAAAATGATTTTAATGTCATTTGGCTCTCGCCAGTGAGAGAAGAGTATAGGGATTTCAAAAATGTACAATGGCTGAGGCCGCTCGAAAGAATTTTTTTTCTTCCAGCCCAGATAAAGCAGCTTTTTTCTGCTGTGCGTCCGGACCCAAATGGGGCCTACGCCGCTGTGATTCCCAAATGGTTTGCAGCCATGCTGGGGCAAGAGCCGGTGTATATCAATGGAGACGGGGAAACATCCCGGGACTTCTGCTATATCGAAAACTGCATCCAGGCCAACCTCCTGGCCGCAACCACCCAGAATCCAGAGGCGGTGAACCAGGTCTACAACGTGGCCTTTGGCCAGCGAACCACGTTAAATGAGTTGTTCACCCTCATTCGGTATCGCGTGCAAGCCCTGCGGCCTGATATGAAGATTGCAGATCCAGTGTACCGCGACTTCCGCCCCGGCGACGTCCGACATTCTTTGGCAGATATCAGCAAGGCTGAAAGCCTGATTGGGTATAAGCCCAGTTATTCAGTCCGGGATGGGTTGGATGAGGCAACTCAGTGGTACGTGCATAAATTGGCACCTCAGAGCTGATAGCAGATAGCGAATAACCGATAGCTGTAGTGCTTATTAGCTCTGATTGTTTGTAATTTGGAGCTTGAAGTTTCTAATTTTGATGAATGGTATGTGGAGAATTTGGGGTAAGGATTGTCATTATAGTGACGATGAACAAATTACAATTAC
The DNA here is from genome assembly GCF_000620765.1 of Desulfovermiculus halophilus DSM 18834. Taxonomy (NCBI): domain Bacteria; kingdom Pseudomonadati; phylum Thermodesulfobacteriota; class Desulfovibrionia; order Desulfovibrionales; family Desulfohalobiaceae; genus Desulfovermiculus; species Desulfovermiculus halophilus. The sequence continues at coordinate 10,636 of NZ_JIAK01000035.1, read as the reverse complement.
AACGAACTGATCTCTAGGGTTCTCGGCCCTTGCACCTCGGCCCTTGGCCCTGGACTCTGATAACCGATAACCGATAGCAATAGTGCTTTTTAGCTCTGATTGTTTGTAATTTGGAACTTGAGTTTTGTGATTTCATCAATGGTATGTGGAAAATTTAAGCGGTGGCAGATAATCAGGCGCTTTCCGCCTCCCGCTTCCCAAACGAATCACAAAGCAAGAAGAACGAAAAACGACGAACGGAAAACATGCCCAACACAACAGCCACCACACACCCACTCACCTTGGCCAGACTTCAGACCTTTTTGTCCCGCACATACAAAAGCAAGTTCGTGCGCAATGTGGCTGTGGTGGCGTCCGGTACTGCTGGGGCACAAGCCATAACTACGGCTTTTTCCCCGATCATCACTCGTTTGTATGGTCCGGAAGCATTTGGGCTGCTGGGCACATTCATGGCTATTGTGGCTGTTGTCACCCCTATCGCTGCCTTGTCTTATCCCATTGCAATTGTTCTGCCCAAGGAAGACTCAGATGCCAGGGCCATCGCCAAACTCTCCGCGCTCCTGGCCGGGAGCATCGCTCTAATTTTGGTCCTGACCTTGTGGCTGGCCGGGGATTGGCTAGCCGACCTGCTTCGGGTTCAGGAGATTCGATCTTTTTTATGGCTTATCCCGCTGGTCGTTGTATGTTCTGCGTTTATGCAGATCGTTCAGCAATGGCTGATCCGCAAGAAACAATTTCGAGTCACTGCCCGGGCAGCGGTTTTGAATGCTCTGGTTATCAATGTCTTGAAATCAGGGTTCGGATTGCTCAGGCCAATTGCCGCTGTCTTGATCGGTCTGACAGCCGTTGGCAACGGCATCCATGCAGGTTTGTTGGCGTTCGGAGCCAAAAAATATGAACGCGAATACCAATCGGAAAGGACTGGAGAGCGACGGCCGATTTCCCTGTGGGCTGTGGCCAAGCAGCATTACGATTTCCCCTTGTATCGGGCGCCACAGGTATTTATTAACGCCCTTTCGCAAAGCCTGCCGGTTCTGATGTTGGCTGCGTTTTTCGGGCCTGCTTCGGCGGGATTTTACGCCCTGTGCCGTCGTTTGCTGGGCCTGCCTTCCCAACTTATCGGTAAGTCCGTTGGCGATGTGTTTTATCCCCGGATTACGGAAGCGGCCCATAATGGAGAGAACCTGACCTGCCTTCTTGTGAAGGCAACGCTAGCATTAGCCGCAGTGGGGATTTTTCCTTTTGGGATTGTTGTTGCCTTTGGGCCTTTGCTGTTTGGCTTTGTGTTTGGAGCGGAATGGGTTGTCGCAGGCGAATATGCGCGGTGGCTGGCGCTGTGGATGTATTTAGCGTTTATTAATCGTCCAAGTGTGGTTTCAATCCCAGTTATGAATCTACAAGGCCAATTTCTTAAGTATGAATTAGTAAGTGTCATTTTGCGCTTATCTGCTCTAGCAATTGGTTTTTTTGTCTTTCAAGTTGATATTTTCGCAATAATAATATTTTCAATGATGGGCGTTTTATTGAATGTGTACTTAATTTTCATGACTATATGCAAAAGTAAATCTCAGTGACTTTTATGTACCAATAAATAAGTTTCGAATTTAAAATAAGATATATAGATAGTCGATTTTATGTTGATTATATAAATTTAAGTTATTGAGGCAATGCTTGCTGAATATCTTAAGAAATTAGTTTCTGGTGAGGTCTAAGCATGAGTGATTTATATATAGACTTTAGGCCAAAGAATGAAAGGCCTCTTGATAATGTTTCAAGAAAAATGCGTTACTTTGAAGATATGAATGTATCTATATACAATGCTGAGGGATATGGTGTTACTTCATCTAGGCCTGACAATATAGACATATGGGGCTCGTGCATAGCTGAAGGCGGAGATATTTATATAGCTTTGGCTGGTCGGCTAGCGCTTGATGATGTTGAGTGGAAGATTGCAAAGTCAGTACCCGCTGAGGGTGGGCTTGCTACAAGATATATTTATTCACTTTATAAAAAATATGGGATCGAATGCTTTAAAAAATTAAATGGAAACTATGTTGTAGCTATATTTGATGATTTAAATAAGCGTTGTCACGTTGGTATAGACCGATCGGGTATGTGCTTGGCTTTTATGCCGGTTGGGCAAGAAAACTCGATTGCATTAAGTAGCCACCCGGATCTTCTTGCATCTACCGTATCTGGATTAGATTCATTTGATTACGATTCGATGGCAGAATTTGTTGCAAAGGGAAACGTGTCTTTCCCTAATACGTATTACAAACACATCAAAGCATTAGAGTATGGTGCAATCTATACATTTGACTATGGTCAATACCCCGCTCAGGTAGCTGATTATCAAAAATATTTTGAGTTTAGTTTTTCTATAAACCAACAAGAAACTGAATGGGATTGCGCAGAAAGATTGTCGCATGGCTTTCAGAAATCCTTGAATAGACGGGTCAACGATGTTTCTGGAAGGACTGCTGTTTCTTTGAGCGGTGGGTTGGACTCGCGCACTGTTTTATGTTCGATTAAGAACAAGCAAAATGTGTTTGCTTTTTCATTTTTTGATGAACAAAATTTAGAGTTTAAAACGGCAAAAGCGATAGCAGATAAAAACAAAGTCGATCTAGCCCCCTTAAAAAGAGATTTTGATTTCTATGGCAATGCCATGGAAAAAGGGGCTGCAATTTCAGGAGGCATGAGCAACTTAAATAACAATCATTTTTTAGGCTTTCGCGATTATATCGTTCAAAATAATGTCGACACCATAATCGCAGGTTTTTATTGCGATTATCTTTTTAAATCATTAACAATAGACAAGAATAAAAACAAATTTACGATGCTCGAAAGTCTAGGAGATTTTAAGTATCAGAGCTATACGCCACTGTATTTGGATATATTAAGCAGCGAATATGGGCAATCTGTCCAGTATCGTCTTGATAGTCAAATTCCAGATGAATTGAAAAAAGATGAGTCAAACGAAGCTCGCCTCGAAAGGGCGCACAGAAGAATTTTTCCTTTTTATTATGAGCCGGACAGCTCTGAAACAACAATACCTCAGAGGACTATGGGCTGGAGCCTGCCTATTGTCGATAACGATATTTTGGATGTGTATCAAACAATACCTCCGCAGTTTAAGCTAAATGCATCAGTTGCTTCAAAGGCTGCCTATCTCAGCTGTGGCGATGATTTGAAACAAATTATGAATACGAATACATACATGCCCGTTTGTTCAGGTCCAGTTCGGACTTCTGTAGGTTTGAATCTTAAGAGGTTACGTAAAAAGATTAGAGCTAAAAATCCTAAAAGCCTAGCTACTGATGGATCCTGGCCAAATAGAGACTATTATATTCGAAACAGTATTAAGGTGCGAAGTCTTTTTGATGAAACAGACAATGGTTCATATCCAATAATCAATACAATTTTAGCAGTCAAGGTTGATAACTTTGATGATTTATTAATTTATCAGAGTGAAGCTATTTACAGATTATTAACTTTAAAAATTTGGATTGAGAATCGCATTAAATAAACTTTTATGCCCATTGTTTTTAAACACGTTCTGCTGAGGATGTTCCTTCGATCTACATCTGGCTCAGCACATCAGGAATTCCTGCCACCCTGTTCGGCATCGTTGTCGGCTTACAGGCTGGTCCTGCGCAGGGAGATGGGAACCGTCGAATGGATGCAGGAATTTCGGAGTTGGGCGGCGGCGGTCATCAGCGTGATGGCCAGGGCTGAGTACGCTACGAGCCTGGCATCGCTATCGACAACAGACCGTGCTGCCTGGCGAGCAGAATTGTCCGCTTTCGCGGATCAGGGACGGCTTTACCTTCCCAATATTAGGCGCGACGAGTACGGGCAGCACAAGCCGCGCGCGAATCAGGGCTACCGCAGCGCGGTGTTGGATCCTGTCGTAGCCGCTGTTCAGGTCCTGAGCGACCAAGATTATGATGAATCCGCATATTTAAATGCCTTGCGCAAGCATTTTGTCTCCCAAATCAGCCTGGTTCTCAGGCCGGAAAAGTATAACGCCAAGCTTGCCCGCCAGTTGGCCTCAACCTACCGGAGTGACGACAAAAATGACGATCCTTTGGATCCGCACACGGTCCCGGCGGGCAGCGAAGCGCTGTTGCAGAAAATCTCCGAGGTTTTGTAAGCCAAGTCGAATGGGTGTTCAGCTGATCCTTGATTAGTGGCATGAAAAAGTGATGGAACCGCAGATAAGGCAGATCGCCGCTAATACAAATCTTTACTGCAAAAGCAGTGGATGAATATGAATCAACTAATGCGACCTGCACACAGAATTCGGGACCCCATATACGGCTATATCTGGCTGACCGATGCTGAACTGAAAATCATTGATACTCCGATTTTCCAGCGTTTGCGCAGAATCGGGCAACTCGCATTGACCAAGTATGTTTACCCTACAGCTGAGCATTCCAGGTTTGTGCACTCTCTCGGGGTTTTGCAGGCTGCCACGAACATTTTTGAAGAGGTCCTGCGTTTCAATCCGGAACTCAGGGAAGGCGGTAAAAACGACCTGCAGCAGGATCTTCAATTACTTCGATTTGCCGCTTTGCTGCATGATATCGGGCATATGCCGTTTTCCCATGCTGCTGAAAAGTTTTTCCTTGGAGAAGATATCTCCCACGAAGATATCGGCAAATACATTATTCAAAATTGTACAGAAATATCCAATGAAATCCAAAAGCAAAATATTTCACCGAATGCCGTAGCCAACCTTTTGAAAGGAAAGCAGACGCAGGCCCTTGCGATTTTGAAAAAATTCATTTCCGATGAATTTGATGCTGACAGGGCTGATTTTCTGTTAAGGGACTCATACTTCTGCGGGGTAAAATACGGAGAGTACGATTATATCCGCTATGCAGGCTCCTTCAGGCTTATTGACAACGAAGAAGGGGAAAAGGCTTTTGCGATTGAAAAGGGCAATCTCCATGCGGTGGAGGCTTTTCTGCTTGCCCGGTATCACTATTACCTGCAGGTACCTTATCACAGGACAAGAAAGGGCTACGACATTGTGCTTGAACGATACTTCCGGGATTTAACAGAGCGGAATCATTTGCCGGATGCCGGTGTGAAAGCCGATAAGTCCAATCCGGAAATTGATTTTGAAAGGTTCCAGTTCTTTGATGATTACACAATTTTTGAGCAGATCAAGAAGGATATGGACAGGGGAAATCCGTGGGCGAAAATACTTATGCGCCAGGATCGTCTTCATCCCATATTTGATACGGAAAAGGAATCAGAAGGAAATGAAAATGATTTCCTTGACCTTCAGGAAGAGCTTGACAGTGCAGGTTTAAAAAAGGACCAGGATTATTTCACTTTTGACAAAAAAGTTGAGGTGCATAAAATTCTGGAGAAATCCGATGAAAAAGGAGAAAGTGTTTATCCGGTGGTGGACAAAAACAACGATTACAAAATGATCGGCTCTATACTCGACCATTCATCTCTTCTGGAATCCACCCGTAAAAAACCCGCGCACCTCAGGCGGATCTATGTAACCACATTTTCCAAGCCCATGGCAGAAAAAGCCCTGTCCAACTTCACACAAAGAATTGAAGCCCGCCGGAAAAGGAAAAAAGAGGGAGAATCATGAAAAATTCAGATTATACCCGGTCCGCATTCAAGCATGTTCTTGCATGGCTTAAAAACAAAAATATGCAGACCTCCAAGATTGCCATGCAAAAAGTCCTTTTTTACCTGCAGGAAAAAGGACTCTCCTTGCGCCTGGATTTTGAACCGTATTCCTACGGACCGTTTTCCCGGCAGGTAATGGAGATAGCATCGGAGCTGCAAAGTGATGGTGAAATCATTGTGGGCAGAACGGATTACACCCCCGGGTCGAAGTTCGCCGATACCCTGCCTGAAGAAGGCAGGCGGGAAGTGAATGCGCATCTTGAACGGTTCTGCGAACTGCTCGGTCATGATTTCAGCTTTGACAACCTGGAACTCTGCGGAACAGTCCTTTACTGCATCCAGGCCCTGCAGGAAAACGGCCTGGAGGCGGACAGGGATTCGGTGATCCATGAGGTTGAGCAATGGAAGGGCAAAAAATACGCAAGATCCGCCATAAACGCCGCATATGACGCCCTGGCGGAGGAATTTGTGAATACCGGCTGCTAACAGATTCGGCTTGGTCATCACAGAAGCATTAGCGGGCGGGAGTTTCATTGTTAAAGTTGAAAAACAGGATGATAGAAACAACCCCCCGGGAGAAACGTTGCAACAGAAGAAAGAACAAATACCAGGAAATGAGCAGGTATTTCAACAGTGCCCTGTAAAATAAGCGAGGGATGTGATCCCACAAAAGCAGCCGCAGTAACTCTCATTTGTTTTATGTTTTTATGAGATCGGAGCTAAAGCCGAACAAAGACGAATTCACAGAAACGAGAAGGGTTAAAATACCGTGTATGCGTTATACAGAATCCGCTTGCTGCTTACAGAGCTGATTTTGCGGGCAAAAATGCCGCTCTAAAGGACAAAAACAGCCTTTTGGTGAATATATTTGATGATATTTAAAAATGTTATGCGGGTCCGACCCCATCCCAAACCAAAACCAAGCTGAATTGACAGGGGTTTTATTAATGTGTATGTTTATACACATAAGGAGGTGTATTATGCGCACCAATATTGTCTTAGATGATGAACTCGTGGAAGAAGCCATGAAGATCAGCGGGGCCAGAACCAAAAGGGAGCTGATCGCAGACGCGTTAAGGGAGTATGTAAAAACCCGCAAGCGGATGAACCTTATGGACCTGGACGGAAAGGTGGATTTCAGCGAGAACTATGATTACAAGAGCCTGCGTGAAGAACAGTGATTCTCGTTGACACCTCAGTATTGACCGACTTTTTTAAGGGGGCGGGCAGCGGCCCGGCCGACCGGTTGAGGGAGATACTTGCCAGCCGGACACCTTTTGGCATCTCTTCGGTGATCTACCAGGAAATATTACAAGGCGCCAAAACGGAAAAAGAATATATACTGCTACGAGATTATCTTTCCACGCAGCGATTCTTCCACCCGCGGGATCCTGTAAAGTCCTACGAGGAGGCAGCCCTTATATATTTTGAATGCAGGAAAAAAGGCGTTACTGTCCGCAGCACGATCGATTGCCTGATTGCCCAGACCGCCCTGGAACAGAATCTGCTGCTGCTTCACAATGACAGGGATTTTGATGCCATGGCGCCTGTTATCGGACTGCGGGTATACAGGTAATTGTACCGCTGACGATACGATACAGGATGCCACGAGCTGTGCCATTCAGCTTAAAACCGGAATAACGGAATTACTCCGAATGAAAAGGCATATTAAATACTGGGTCGATTCAGCGGATCATGATCTTGATGTTGCCGAATCACTTTTTGAAAACGCTAAATATGACTGGTGCTTATTCATTGCCCATCTGGTGCTGGAAAAAACAATGAAAGGTCTTTATGTACAGTACAAAAAGGATTTCCCTCCCCGCATCCATGATTTGGTGAGATTAAGTCAAATTATTGGGCTGGACATTGATGAAGATACCCTGGAATTTCTTGATTCTGTGAATACTTTTAATATATCAACCAGATATCCTGACGAAAAGTTAAGATTTTACAAGTTGTGCACCAAAGATTTCGCGGCTGAAAATTTTGCCCGAATCAAGGAGATCAGAAAATGGATTCTGCAAAAGATACATCAGTGAATACAGCCCGACTGTTCATTGATTCCCTGCGTGAGTCCGGAATTGATGTATCCGAAGCATATCTGTTTGGCTCGGTTGCCAAAGGATCAACCGACAAGGACAGCGACATCGACCTGGCGGTGGTATCGAGGGATTTTCAGGGTATAAGATACCATGACATAAAAAAAATCAGCAAACATAGAAGGAAAGTGGACTCGCGACTTGAGATTCATCCTTTTTCCAGGCAGGAAGTGGAGCAGGATCCGCCGCAATTTTTTCTTAAAATCAAGCAGGATGGTGTGCGTATTTGACGGGTGACAGGTGACTGAAGATGGTGACGAGTTACGGGTGACAGGTGAAAAGGAAGGTGGGACTACACCCCCCGCTCCCCACTCCCCACTCCCCACTCCCCACTTCCCACTCCCCACTCGTCACTCATCACCTTCGTCCCCGACCGCCCCGGCCACGACCTGCGCTACGCCATTGACGACACCCGCATCCGCTCGGAAGGGGGGTGAAGTCATGAAAATCTATTATGACCAGGAAGTGGATGCTGCCTATTTGCGGCTGTCTGAAGAAACGCCGACTGGTGTTGTTGAGGTTTCCGAAAAAGTGAACCTGGATCTCACGGATGACGGTAAGATTGTGGGAATTGCAATTCTCAATGTGTCTCAAAATTTTCCCCTCCAATCGCTCGTTACGTGTGAATTCGAGCCGAAACTGATGGCCGGTGTTTCCCGACTGTGCAAGACAGAAGAAGGAAACCCTTTGTGTCAATGTATGTGTGATAGCTGCTCTTTGAGGACTTCAGCAACACCGCCTGCAGGAGACCAAAGCAAGAAAAGAGGATGCAACCGCAGATCACGCGGATTGGCGCAGATTGGCGCTGATAAAGGCAACATAATTTCAAAATCGGCACACAAAAGGTGAACTGAACATGAAACAATTGTGCTGGATATCCTTCGACCTTGGCGTGAAAGGGGATTATGAGGGCCTGTATTCCTGGCTCGATACTTGTGGAGCGAAAGAATGCGGGACAAGTACAGCGGCACTGCACTTTGAATGGCAGTCTGATTTTCTAGCAGAATTGAAAGAGGACCTGGAGGTCAATGTCGAACTGTCCAAGCATGACCGGGTGTATGTCATATGGCGTGAAGAGACCAAAATGAAGGGGCGCTTTATCTTTGGCCAGCGCAAGGCCGCGCCGTGGTCAGGGTACGGGGTGCAGCAGCCGCAGGTCGATGAGGAAGAAATCTAGTCATGGCCCAGCGCCTTTTACTGGACACCGGCTTCTGGTTCGCGCTGTATGATTCCGGGGATACATACCACAGGCAAGCATTGGAAGTAGCCGATTTCCTTGATGTCCACGGGTTGGTGGTGCCGTGGCCTACCCTCTATGAAACCTTGAATACGCGGCTTGCACGCAGACGCACTGCAATGCAGCGTTTCGCGCATCTGCTGGCCGGCCCGAATGTGCATTTGCTCCCAGACGAGGACTATCGCGATGCTGCTTTGGAAGCAGTCTGTTCACCGTCAGGTCCCCATCGCGCATTGAGCTTAGTGGATGCCGTTTTGCGACTGGTGGTGGCCGATACCAATGTCCAAATAGACGCCCTGATCACCTTTAATCCCGGTGATTTTTCGGATGTCTGTCAAAAAGCCGGTGTAGAGGTCTTTCCGTAAAGCGGGCCTGCTAAGCGGGTCGCTCGTGGACAAGACAGGCTCCATTCTGAGGAGGCCGATGTGCTGAAAAAGCTCGAGCTGCACAATATGACCGTGTTTCAAGAAGCGGATTTTGCCCTTTCCCCGGGCCTGAACGTGGTTATTGGGGAAAATGCCAGCGGCAAGACCCATTTCCTGAAGGCCGGGTATTGTGTCGCCGCAACGCTGGCGCCCAGCGGAAAGCAGCAAGCGGGGGACATTCCCTCCAAAGCCTTTTTGCAAAGCGCCCTCGCCGAGAAGCTGGTCAACGTCTTTCGTCCGGAAAACCTGATAAACATTTAAATTTTATTGTTTTATACTTCTTTGATGGCCGTTTTTATTGACTATCTTGACTCCCTTCCCCAGTTCATAGCTGAAGGGGTCGTAAGTCTGATCTCCACAGCGGCTGCTGGGTTGATTATTGCCTTTGTAGCTACATTTTATCTAAAGAAGCGGGATGAAAGGACTCGGGTTGCGGGGGTTGTCTTGGAGAAGAGGGTTAATTGCGGGCAGGAGATTCTGTTCTATCTGGAGAGGCTATCTTATCACAGGCAGATGTATAGCGACAAGGAACAGGAATGGTATGAGCTTTTGCAAAGCTATGACCTGACACTTCCACATGGCCGTTTGCTGCAATACTCAGATGTTTTTAGCAGTTACGACCAGTTCCAGGATTTTTTCAAAGGGCTCGAGGAGACTATTACCAGAAACAAGCTTTGGATGGACAAAAAGGTTCGATTTCATCTTTCTTTGATGCAGGGGTACTTTGCCCAGATCAATGCGTATTTACTCGCTATGACCAGAATTCCCCTGCCTGAAGACAAGCAATTGTCTGATGAAGAGTTCAAAGAACTGGCTTCTATCCTCCTGCTTCAAATTGGAATTACGTTGGACCATGAGGTGAATGGCCTGCTCGCTCACTTGGAAACCTTGATTGTAGACTCGGTTTACAAGCTGCACCTCAAACGTCCAAGAAAAAGCCTGACCAGAAACGGTATGTTCAACATGGACATGATAAGGATTGCCAAGACACTGGAGCGCAAGACGCTTTGGGGAACCAATAAAGAGAAATACTTTGCCCTTTTGCTTTCACAAATATGTGCATACAAGAGTGTAGATCTTAGTGAGAGCGATTTTGAGAACATGATAAAATCTGTATTTGCTGAAGCATAGAGAGAATCTACAAGATTAAATGTGGATCGGCGCAGATATATAATCAGGATCAGCGAAGATCAGCGCGATCAGCGGTTAAA
>NZ_JIAK01000034.1 GCF_000620765.1 Desulfovermiculus halophilus DSM 18834 | reverse complement strand
GGGGGGAATCCAAGGGGGGTGTTTCTTCTGTGGAGGGCCGAGGTCCATGGCTCAATGAGCAAGGCGTACAGAGAAATAACCCCCGAATCAGAAGATAGAGATCAGACGTCAGAACAAAGCAGGAAGAAACACCCCCAACCCCTCTCAAGGGGGACGGAAAGAAGGAAGTGTTCGGGAGTCGGCGGTCGGAAAGTGGTAAGCGGGATTCGGTGGTCAGTGGCAGAAGACAGTGAATGCTGGCCGGGAAGGTCTTGATCAGTTCACAGGCCTGGTGCTATTTTCCACCCCCAGCATATCAGGCCTGAGCAAGGGCGACCCGCTTGGGCGGACTGTTGGGGGGCAAACTATCCCGCCCAGATCCCGGTCCTGAAATCCCGGGACCAATCCTTCAAGGCAGCAGACATGGAGATGCCATGCACACAACCCCAGAGGCCCGAATGATGCAGGAGCTGGAGGAACTCCGGGCTCGAAACGAGGAGCTGGAGTCCATGCTCATCGAGTGCAAGCGGGCGGTGGATGCGAATACGGACATGAAGTCCCTGTACGAGGTGGCCCAGGACCTTATTGAGCTCAAACGGGCGGAGGACGCCCTGAAAAAGGAGCGGGACTACTTCAAAAACGTTCTGGACAACTCGGCCGATGCGATCGGGATTGTGGACGCCAAGGGACGGTTTATCCGCTGGAACAAGCGGGCGGAGGAGATGTTCGGCTACAGCTTCGAGGAGCTCAGGGGCAAGTCTGCCTTCGACCTCTATGCGGATCAAGTCCAGATGACCTCCATGCTGGAAACGCTGCGCAGCCAAGGCTATGTCCGGGACACGGAGGTCACTATCCGGACCAAGGACGGGCACATCCTGCCCCTGGGCATGTCCATCAGCCTGCTTCGGGAGCATGGGCGGACCATCGGCAGCGTATGTGTGGCCCGGGACCTGACTCAGATCAAGAAGACGCAGGCCGCGCTGCAGCGCAGCAAGGAGGAAGCCGAGTCCGCCAATCGGGCCAAAAGCGAATTTCTGGCCAATATGTCCCACGAAATCCGGACCCCGATGAATGCCATTTTGGGGTTCAGCGACGTTTTGTTGAACAAGGCCCGGGACGCCCAGAGCAGACGGTATCTGCAGACCATTCTGTCCAGCGGCCAGACCCTGCTGACCTTGATCGATGACATCCTGGATCTGTCCAAGATCGAGGCCGGCAAGCTGGAGATCAGGCCCGAACCCTTGGATCTGCGGGGATTGATTCACGATGTGGAGGCCATGTTTGAGCCATCCTTCGATGAAAAGGGCGTGGACCTGATTGTGGAGATCGCTCCCGACCTTCCCCAGGGCCTTTTTCTGGATCAGGTCCGTATCCGTCAAATCCTGATCAATCTGGTGGGCAATGCCCTGAAGTTTACGGGCAACGGCTTTGTCCGGCTCAGCGTGCGATGGGACTGGAGCGATAGCCGTAGGAGCAGGGTGGATCTGGAGTTCGGCGTGGAGGATACCGGGATCGGGATTCCCAAGGAGCAGCACGAGGTGATTTTCGAGAACTTCAGGCAGCGCAACTCCCAGTCCACCCGGGAGTATGGGGGGAGCGGCCTTGGCCTGGCCATTACCAAGAAGCTGACCGATATGATGGGGGGGCACATAGCTCTGATCAGCGAGGTGAACCAGGGCAGTCTGTTCCGCATCCATCTACCGCAGGTATCCAGGGGGACGGAGGTCCAGTCCAGGGCTCACTGCGGAGAGATCGACCGGTATCTTCCGAGCTCCCGGGTCCTGGTGGTGGATCCGGAACCGGACAGTGCCGAGCTGTTCAGAAGCATTTTGGAGGCCACCTCTGTGCAGGCGGGGTGGGCCCAAAGCGCGAACGAGGCCCTGGAGCTTTGCGAGCGGGATCGGCCGCAGCTTGTCTTTCTGGATTTGCGGCTCCCGGATTTGAGCGGGGAGCACGCCGCAGAGCTGATGAAAAAGCTGATCCCCGGCCTGCCGGTGGTGGTTGTCGCTTCCTCTGCAAACTCTGAAGGGGACAGCAACGGGGTCTTTGACCATATCCTGTCCAAGCCGGTGAGCAAGCGGAAGGTTCTGTCCGTCTGCACCCGGTTTCTCAGCCCTGGCCGGGGGGATGGGTCGGTCCGGAGCAGGGAGCCCGGAAGCTCTCCTGCCGAGAGCTCTGCCGGTGAGCTGGCCTGGGCGTTGCAGGAGGTGGACGACAGGACCCTGGACCGGCTGCGTTCCGAGCTTCTGCCCCGTTGCTCGGAGCTGCGGGAGGCATTGATTATGGACGATGCCTTTGAGCTGGCGGACGATATCAAGCAGAGCGCGGCCAGTTCCCGGGGTATGGCCGAGTGGGCCGGGAAGCTGCAGGACCGGATAGAGGCCTTTGACGTTCGGGGGATTCGAGCCATGCTCCGGGAATTTGAACACAGTGTGGGCGAAGGGTGGCAATAACGGAGTAGGGATGCCGCTAAGGAAACACCCCGAGTCAGAGGACAGAAGACAGAGGACAGAGGACAGACGTCAGAGGTCAGAGGACAGAGGTCAGAGATCAGAGGACAGAAGAGAGAAGAAAGAAGACAGAGGGAAGATAGAAAAAAGCAGAGAAGCAACACCCCCCAACCCCCCTCAAGGGGGGACGGGGCGGGAGATCAGTTGGGGGTTGCATTTTGGAACCCGGCGTTCCTTGAGTCGGATCATCGGTTGAGCAAATTGTGGAAGTGCTTGATTTTTCGGACTGTACCCGGCAGATCGAGTGTAGGGGCGAATAATCATTCGCCCTCTTGGGGCTGAGCAAATAGCAGAGGACAGAAGACAGACGTCAGAGGACAGAAGTCAGAGGACAGAAGTCAGAGGACAGAAGACAGAGCCCAGAAATACAGTCCGAGTGGGCCTTTACAAATCTTCAATGCTTCAGGAAGGTCAGATGCCTGCTGAAACTGATGCCGCGTCTTTGATCTTGATTGTGGACGACAGCGTGACCAATCTTCAGGTCCTGGGCAGCATGCTCCGGGACAATGGATACAAGACCGCTGTGGCTGAAGACGGGGAGGCGGCCCTGGTCTTTGTCCGCCGGCGGAAACCGGATCTCATCCTCCTGGACATCGCCATGCCCGGACTGGACGGGTTCGAGGTCTGCGCCCGGCTCACGGAGGACCCGGATCTGGCCTCCATTCCGGTCATCTTTCTCAGCGTGCGCACCGAGACCTCGGAAAAAGTCCGAGCCTTCAAGTGCGGGGGGGTGGACTACATTACCAAGCCCTTTCAGCGTGAGGAGGTGGTGGCCAGGATCGACGCCCATCTGCAGCTGCAGAAGACCAAAAAGATGCTCCAGACCGCGAATGAGGCCCTGGAGCAGCGGGTGAAGGAGCGGACCAGCGAGCTCATGGCCAGCAACGCCAAGCTGGAAGAGGCCAATATCGCCCTGCGGGTCCTTTTGGAGCAAAAGGACGAAAGCCGGGGGATCATGCAGGAGACCATGGTTTCCAATCTGCAGCAGTCGGTGCTCCCCTTGCTGGCTCAGCTGGAAAGCGAGGGACTGACCGCCAGGCAGGCGACCTGGATGGGCATGATCCGGGCCAGCATCGAGAAGATCCTTTCACCGGCCCAGAAAGGCCTGACCCAGCAGTATGGGTTCACCTCCACCGAAACCCAGCTGGCCGAGCTGATCAAACAGGGCTTGAGCACCAAGGAGATCGCCTCCATGCTCAAGCTGTCCAAGCGAACCATTGATACTCACCGGAACAACATGCGTAGAAAACTCGGTCTGGCCAATACCTCCCGAAACCTCCGGGCCTGCCTTCTGGACCTGGAATCCGCGGGCGACGCCGGATCTCCTGGTGCGTAGATCGCCTACGTATTTTGTCCACAGTTTTCCCGCATTGTATCTTACCTGGCTGATTTGTAGATTCTTTCAGGTACACTGGAAAGTCTGAGGCCGAAGAGGCCCCGAGCTCAGGCTTTCCCCTTTCCGCAACAGCCAGCCGTGGAACCCAGGGGTCTGCATACCGGCCATTATTAAGGGGGTGATGCCCAGCAAAGAGACCTGTGCACAATTTTCAGCGAACGCCTGGTCTGGTCCGGCGCGGTGGAGGCCATGGCCATGGCCTGGACTTGGTGACGATGCGGTGCTGACACATTCTTTTGCAAGGAGTAAACGCGCATGATTTTGACTGAAAAAACCTTGGCCCGAAAGATTCTGGTTGGGGTCAGCGGCATTTTTCTCCTCCTTTTCATTATTGGCCACATGCTGGGCAATACAACCATTTTCTGGGGTCCCGCCGGCCTGAACAGCTATGCCCACCATGTGCAGAGCCTCGGCCCCCTGCTGTGGCTGGAGCGGCTGATCATGCTGCTTCTGGTCTCAATCCACATCTATTTCGGGATTACGCTGACCCTGGAAAATCGCCAATCCAGGTCCACAAAGTATGTTCGGCGCACATACCAGCGAAGCACAATCTTTTCCCGGACAATGATCTACAGCGGTCTGGTCATCCTGGCCTTTATCATCTATCACCTCTTTCACTTCACCTTTCAGCTCACCCATCCGGAAATCTCCCATCTGACGGACAGCGCAGGGCGGCACGACGTGTACACCATGGTTGTGGGAAGTCTGCAGGGCTTTTTCGTCTTTTTGATCTACGTCATCGGCCTGGCGGCCCTGTTTTTCCATCTCAGTCACGGCGTTCAAAGCCTGTTTCAGACCATGGGCTGGAATACTGACCGGACCATGCCGGCCATCACCAAAGGCGGCCGGATTGCGGCTGTGATCATCGGCATCGGTTTTCTGGCCGTACCGCTGGCGGTCTTTCTCAGAGTCTTGAATATTTAGGGGGTCAATCGTGATACTCGACGGCAAATGCCCAAGCGGTCCGCTCAAGGACAAGTGGGACAACCATCGGCAGGCCATGAAGCTGGTCAATCCGGCCAACAAACGCAAATACAAAGTCCTGGTGGTGGGCAGCGGCCTGGCCGGGGCCTCGGCGGCAGCCAGTCTGGGCGAGCTGGGCTACAATGTGGAGGTCTTCTGCTATCAGGACAGCACCCGGCGGGCCCATTCCATCGCCGCCCAGGGCGGGATCAACGCCCCCAAGAACTACCCCAACGACGGGGACAGCATCTACCGCCTGTTCTACGACACGGTGAAGGGCGGGGACTTTCGGTCCAGAGAGGCCAATGTCTATCGTTTGGCCACGGTCAGCTCCGAGATCATCGATCAGTGCGTGGCACAGGGAGTACCCTTCGCCCGGGACTACGCCGGCTATCTGGTCAACCGCTCCTTCGGCGGGGCCCAGGTCTCCCGGACCTTCTACGCCCGGGGGCAGACCGGGCAGCAGCTTCTGCTCGGGGCCTATCAGGCCATGTCCAGGCAGGTGAAGGCCGGAACCGTGAGCATACATCCCCGGACCGAGATGCTGGATCTGGTGGTCGTGGACGGAGAGGCCAAGGGAATCATCGTCCGGGACATGGTCAGCGGACGGATCGAGTCCTACGCCGGAGACGCCGTGGTCCTGGCCACCGGCGGATATTCCAACGTCTTCTACCTGTCCACCAACGCCATGGGCTGCAACGTCACCGCGGCCTTTAGGGCCCATAAGCGGGGAGCCTTTTTTGCCAATCCCTGCTACACCCAGATCCACCCCACCTGCATCCCGGTCACCGGAACCCACCAGTCCAAGCTGACCCTGATGTCCGAGTCCCTGCGCAACGACGGGCGGATATGGGTCCCCAAAAAACAGGGCGACAACCGGCCGCCCCAGGAAATCCCGGATGCGGAACGGGACTATTATCTGGAACGCAAGTACCCCAGCTTCGGCAACCTGGCTCCCCGGGACATCGCCTCCAGGGCGGCCAAAGAGGTCTGCGACGAGGGACGCGGCGTGGGGCCCACCGGCTTTGGGGTGTACCTGGATTTTTCGGATGCCATCAAGCGGCTGGGACGCACGGCCATTGAAGAACGCTACGGCAATCTGTTCGAGATGTACGAGTTGATCACCGCGGAAAACGCCTACCAGCAGCCCATGCGCATCTATCCCGCCCCGCACTATACCATGGGCGGCCTGTGGGTGGACTACAATCTGGAGAGCAACCTCCCGGGGCTGTTTGTCATCGGGGAGGCCAACTTCTCGGATCACGGGGCCAACCGCCTGGGGGCCAGCGCCTTGATGCAGGGCCTGGCCGACGGATACTTCGTGCTGCCCTACACCATCGCCAACTACCTGGCCCAGACCACTCCGGGCAAGACAGGTCCGGAGGACGATGCGTTCAAGGCCACGACCCGGGATGTTCAGGACCGGATTCAGAGCCTGCTCTCGGTGCAGGGCACAAAGACGGTCAACGAGTTTCACCGGGAGCTGGGAACCATCATGTGGGAGAACTGCGGCATGGCCCGGAGCGAGGAGAGCCTGAACCATGCCCTGCAGGCCATCCCCGCCTTGCGGGAGGAGTTCTGGAAGAACGTAGCGGTCCCCGGCCAGGGAGAGGATCTGAATCAGGAACTGGAAAAGGCCCTGCGAGTGGCCGACTTCCTGGAGTTCGGCGAGCTCATGGCCCACGACGCCTTAAACCGCAACGAGTCCTGCGGCGGGCACTTCCGGGTCGAGTATCAGACCGAGGACCACGAGGCCAAACGCGACGACGACAACTATGCCTATGTGGCGGCTTGGGAGTTTACGGGCGTGGGCCAAAGGCCGGAGCTGCACACAGAGCGCCTGGACTTTGAAAACGTTGAACTGGCCGTAAGGAGCTATAAGTAATGAATCTCACACTCTACGTATGGCGGCAAAGCGGCCCTCATGACAAGGGCGGAATGGAGCGCATTGAGGCCACGGATGTGAGTCCGGACATGTCCTTTCTGGAAATGCTCGACGAGGTGAACGAAAAGCTCATCCGGGAGGGCAAGGAACCGATCGCCTTTGATCACGACTGCCGGGAAGGCATCTGCGGAGCCTGCGGCCTGGTCATCAACGGAATACCACACGGTCCCGGGGAGCGGAGCACGACCTGCCAGCTGCACATGCGCCATTTCCAGGACGGAGAGGTGGTCTACATCGAGCCCCTGCGGGCCAAGGCCTTCCCCTCGGTCAAGGATTTGGTGGTGGACAGGAGCGCCCTGGACCGGATCATCGAGGCCGGGGGGTATGTATCCGTGGGGACCGGCCGGACTCCGGAAGCGAATGTCATTCAGGTCCCCAAGCGGGACGGGGACCAGGCCATGGACGCGGCCGAATGCATCGGGTGCGGGGCCTGCGTGGCCGCCTGCCCCAACGGCTCGGCCATGCTGTTCGTGGGCGGCAAGGTCTCCCACCTGGCCTCCCTGCCCCAGGGCAAGCCGGAGGCGGCCCAGCGGGTGCAGAACATGAGCGGGGCCATGTTCGACTGCGGGTTCGGGAATTGCTCCAACCACTACGAGTGCGAAGAGGTCTGCCCCAAGAAGATCGATTTGAAGTTCATCGCCAAGCTGAACCGGGAGTACCAGAAGTCGGTGTTTTCGAGGAAGTAGCCGATAGCCGGCGCTCCGGCTGCCTGAAACCTCTTGAGTGAGGAGACGCTATGCGGAATATAGATGCCCAGGAAATCCACGCCCGGGTGAGGGATATGGTCATGCATGCGGCCACCCATCTGCCCCGGGATGTGGAGCAGGCCCTGGAGAAGGCCAGGGACGCTGAATCCACGGATACGGCCCGGGAAATCCTCGGCCAGCTCCTGGAAAACGCCCGTCTGGCCCGGGAGAGCAACCTGCCCTTGTGCCAGGATACGGGGGTGGCCGTCTTTTTTGTGGAGATGGGCGCCGAGTGCCGGGTCCAAGGCGGAGATCTGACCGAGGTCTTGAACCAGGCCATGATCGAGGCCTATGAAAAGGGCTTTCTGCGCAAATCCCTGGCCCATCCTTTGACCAGGGCCAATACCGGAAACAATGCCCCGGCCTTTATCCACTACGAGGTCGTGCCCGGGCAGGAGCTGAAGATCCAGTTCATGGCCAAGGGCGGGGGAAGCGAGAACATGTCCAGATGCACCATGCTCACTCCGGCCCAGGGCTGGGAGGGGATCAAGGACTTTGTCCTGACCCGGATGGCCGAGGCCGGTCCCAATCCCTGTCCGCCGACCATCGTGGGCGTGGGTGTGGGCGGGACCTTCGACCTGGCCCCTATGCTGGCCAAAAAGGCCCTGTTCAGGCCCCTGGATCAGCCCCATCCGGATCCGGAGATCGCGGCCCTGGAAGATGAGCTCCTGCAGGGAATCAATGAGCTGGGCATCGGACCTATGGGACTGGGGGGCACAACCACCAGCCTCGGGGTGCGGATGAACATCTCCCCCTGCCATATCGCCAGCCTGCCTCTGGCGGTCAATGTCCAATGCCATTCATCCAGACATGAGGAGGTTGTGCTCTGATGCAGACTCACAAACTGACCACCCCGTTGACGGATGAGGCGGTCCGCCAGCTCAAGGCCGGTGATGTGGTCCTGCTTTCGGGGACCATCTATACCGCCCGGGACGCGGCCCACAAGCGGATTGTCCAGGCCCTGGACCGGGGGGAGGAGCCGCCGTTTCCCCTGCAGGGAGCAGTCATCTACTACGTGGGACCCACGCCCGCTCCTCCCGGACGGCCCATTGGCTCTGCCGGGCCGACAACCAGCTACCGGATGGATTCCTTCGCCCCCCGCCTGTACGGCCTGGGGGTCAAGGCCACCATGGGCAAGGGCAAGCGGGCTCCGGAGGTCAAGGCGGCCATGCAGGAGCACAATGCCGTGTACCTGGGCGCTACAGGCGGAGCGGGGGCCCTTCTCTCCCAGCGGATCACCCAGGCCAAGGTCATCGCTTACGAGGACCTGGGACCGGAAGCGGTCAGGGAGCTGGTGGTGGAGGAGTTTCCAGCCCTGGTGGTCAACGACGCCTACGGCGGAGAGCTGTACGTGACCCCCAAGAGGTAAACCCGGCGGCAGGAAACGCAAGGTCCACTGAATACACAGAATCAGGGAGAAATGCATGAGCGTACCAGCCAAAAAAGTGGCCGCAATCACATCAGCCGTCTACGCCTGCCTTGGAGTTGAGGCCCAGGCCCAGCCCGCGGCCCAGTCCCCGGCCCGGCCCAGATTTCAGGTCGGCAGCCCCTGGGCCATGTCTGGGCGGCAGGCCATGATGGACAGGAAATACCATGTGCAGTTCCGGCTCAACCGTTGATCCGGGGCGGAGCGGAGGATTACCAACCAACATGCCTGCCAAAGCACAGGCACGCTTAGGCTAATGAAACAGACGAAATTGAGGGCGGATAGCAGGCCGCCCGGCCCTCACGTGGAGGCAGGACTTTGTACTTTGCAGAGAGGTTCGAACTGCAAGTGAGTGCCGGTTCTAGAAGAAATGGACAGTGGTTGAGGGCAACCGCGTCCTGCAACAACACACAGCAGAGCACGAGTGCAAGGAGACGCATATGAGTGAAGAACATGGGAAGCTCGTGGCCGGGTCCCTGGATGAGTCGGTGAAGGCCACCAATCCTCTCAAGATTCAGGACTTGACCTTCCGGGACGGACATCAGTCCCTGTTCGCCACCCGGGGGCGGACTGAGGACCTGATCCCCATTGCCGAGGAGATGAACAAGGTCGGCTTTTTCGCCATGGAGGTCTGGGGCGGAGCCACCTTCGACACTATGCACCGCTTTTTGGGCGAGGACCCCTGGGAGCGGATCCGGACCCTGAAGAAGTACATCCCGGACACCCCGTTCTCCATGCTCCTGCGGGGGCAGAATCTGGTCGGGTACCGCAACTACGCGGACGACGTGGCCGAGGCCTTTGTGGAACGCTGTTGCGTGAACGGAATCGACGTCTTCCGGGTCTTCGACGCCTTGAACGACTACCGGAACTTCGCCACGGTGGTCAAGGTGATCAAGGAGCACGACAAGCACTTCCAGGGCTCCATCTGCTTTTCCTTGACCGAGCGGCGCATGGGCGGACCAGTGTACAACCTGGAGTACTATAAGACAAAGGCCAAAGAGCTGGAGGACATGGGGGCGCACACCATATGCATCAAGGATATGGCCGGACTCATAGCCCCCTACGATGCCTATGAGCTGGTCAAGACCTTAAAAGAGACCGTGCATGTGCCCATTCACCTGCATAGCCATTTCACCTCCGGAATGGGCGATCTGTCCATGCTCAAGGCCATTGAAGCCGGGGTGGACATCATCGACGTCTGCCTCGCCCCCTGGGCCTATCGGACCTCTCATCCCGGCCTGGAGCCCCTGGTCGTGGCCCTGCAGGGCACGAGCCGGGATACGGGCTTTGATCTCAAGCAGCTGACCAAGTGCTCCGAGCACTTCATTAAGATCACGCCCAAGTACAGGCACCTGCTGGACGACCGGATTTCGGTCATCGACACCAATGTCCTCCTGCATCAGACCCCGGGGGGGATGCTCTCCAATCTGGTCAATCAGCTGCGGGAAATGGATGCCATCGACCGCCTGGACGACGTGTTCAAAGAGCTGCCCAGGGTGCGCAAGGAGCTGGGCCAGGTGCCGCTGGTCACCCCCACCAGCCAGATCGTGGGCACCCAGACCGTGAACAACGTCCTGTTCGATACCGAAGAGGAGCGGTACAAGATGATCACCGCCCAGGTCAAAGACCTGTGCTACGGGCTGTACGGCAAGACCCCGGCCGGCGTGGATCCCGAGGTCCAGAAAAAGGCCCTCAAGGGCTATCCGCGGGGAGAAGAGCCCTTTGACGGACGGCCGGCGGACATCCTGGAGCCGGAGCTGGACAAGGCCAAGAAGGACGTCGAGGACCTGGCCAAGGATATCGACGATGTGCTTATCTACGCCTTGTATCCGACCACTGGCAAGCGGTTCCTGAAGTGGAAGTACGGTCATGAGGAGATGCCGGACGAGGTGAAGACGCCCCGGACCCTGGAGGAAGGCCAGAAGATCGTGGACCTGATTGAGAAGGCCAAGAAGGGACTTGTGGTTGAGAAATCTGAAGAAGCACCAGCCAAAGGAGACGATGTGCGGACATTCAATGTGTTTGTAGACGGCGAATACTACAAGGTTGAGGTGGAGCAGGTCGGCGGCCAGCCAGTGGTCAGCTCGATCGCTCCGGCCGGCCCCCAGCCGGCGCAGCAGCCGGCCCAGCCCGCCGCCCAGCAACAGCCGGCTAAGCCGCAAGCCTCGGAAGCTCCGAAAGCGGCTCCGGCCTCGGGAACAACAGTCGAAGCCCCCATGCCGGGGATGATCATCCGGTTTGAGGTCAAGGAAGGCGAAGAGGTCAGTGAAGGGGATCCCCTGCTCATTCTGGAGGCCATGAAGATGGAGAACTCCATCAACGCCCCGACTTCCGGGACGGTGAAAGAGATCAGGTTCAAGGAAGGGGAAAGCGTGAAAAAGGGCGATGTGATGGTGGTCATCGGCTAACGGACAGGAGGAGCTTGAAGATGAAGACACGCAAGAAGATTACCGTGGTAGGCGCAGGTTTCGTCGGGGCCACTGCAGCCCACTGGGCGGCCCTGAAGGAATTGGGCGACGTCTGCCTGATAGATATCGTGGAAGGCCTGCCCCAGGGCAAGGGCCTGGACCTGCGTCAGTCCTCGCCCATTGAGGGGTTTGATTCGGATGTGGTCGGAACCAACGACTATGCAGACACTGCTGACTCGGACATCGTGATCATCACAGCCGGGCTGCCCCGCAAACCGGGGATGAGCCGGGACGATCTGCTGGCCAAGAACACCGAGATCGTCAAGGGGGTCACCGAGCAGGTGGCCAAGTACTCCCCTGAGGCGGTGATCATAGTGGTGGCCAATCCCCTGGATGCCATGGTCTACGTGGCCCACAAGGCAAGCGGGTTCCCGCCGCACCGGGTTCTGGGAATGGCCGGAGTCCTGGACTCGGCCAGGTTCCGGACCTTCATCTCCATGGAGCTGGACGTCTCGGTGGAAGACGTGAACGCCTTTGTTCTCGGCGGACACGGGGACAGCATGGTTCCCCTGCCCAGATACAGCACAGTGGCCGGCATCCCTCTCCCGGACCTTCTGCCTGCGGACAAGATCGAGTCCATGGTCCAGCGGACCAGAGACGGCGGAGCGGAGATCGTGGGCCTGTTGAAGACCGGAAGCGCCTTTTTCGCCCCTTCGGCCGCCGCAGTGGAGATGGCCGAATCCATCCTCAAGGACAAGAAACGGATTCTGCCCTGTGCAGCCTACTGCGACAAGGAATACAACGTGGGCGGCTACTTCGTGGGCGTACCGGTCAAGCTCGGGGCCAACGGAGTTGAACAGGTCATCGAGATCTCTCTGCTTCCCGAAGAGCAGGCCGACTTCCAGAAGTCGGTGGATGCGGTCAAGGGACTGGTGGAGAAGATCGAGGTCTAGGATGATGTCCCTTTGGCATCGGCCGGGCATGTCAGCATGCCCGGCCTGCGTTGAATCCTTGGTGATAAGGAGAAATTCATGGCTCAGGAAGGGAAACGATATCGGATTTTGATCGGCAAGCCGGGATTGGACGGACACGACCGGGGAGCCAAATGCATTGCCCGGGCCCTGCGGGACAACGGGTTCGAAGTGGTCTATACCGGCATACGGCGAACGCCGGAAGAGATCGCTGTGGCTGCAATCCAAGAGGATGTGGACGCCATCGGGCTGTCCTCCTTGTCCGGGGCCCATCTGCAGCTGTTTCCGGAGGTGATCCAAAGCCTGAAAAAGCACGATGCATCGGACATCCCGGTCATCGGCGGCGGGATCATCCCGGAGGAAGATGTGCCTGTGCTCAAGGACCACGGGGTCAAGGCCGTGTTCAATCCAGGGACGAGCATGGAGGAGATCATCTCCACCTTTCGCGGTCTCTGCGAGTAGAAGAAGACAGAAGACAGAAGTCAGAGGACAGAAGACAGAGGACAGAAGACAGAGGACAGAAGTCAGAGGTCAGAAGTCAGAGGAAGACAGAAGACAGAAGGCAGCAGGCAATAGCCGGTGGTCGGAAGGCAGAAGACAGGCAAAAGAAAGAAGACGGAAGAGACATACATCAAGGATAGAGGACTGAGGTCGGAGATCCGGTTGGATACGGATGTTAGAGAGAATGAATCAGCATTGGAACGGGAATGGATATACAAAGCATCAAACACGGGATTGGAGCAGGAAACAGCCGGGCCCTGGCCAAGGCCATCTCCCTGGTTGAGGACGGGGCGGAAGAAGCTGATGAGCTTCTGGCCTCCCTGGATGCGTCGCGCATCGACTCCAGCGCCGTGATCGGGATTACAGGCGCTCCCGGAGCCGGCAAGTCAACCCTGACCGACAAGCTTGTCGCCGTCTGCCGGGAACGGGGCAAAAAGGTGGGGGTGATCGCCATTGATCCGTCTTCGCCCATCTCCGGCGGGGCCATCCACGGGGACCGGATTCGGATGATGCAGCACGCCCTGGACACCGAGGTTGTGGTCCGTTCCATGGCCACCCGCGGCCGGCTGGGCGGACTGTGCGCCGCGGCCGGGGCCGCGGCCCGGATTATGGCCAGCGCGGGCTGCGATCCGATCATCATCGAAACCGTGGGTGTCGGACAGTCGGAAATGGATATCATCCGGATAGCCGACGTCACAGCCCTGGTCTCCGCACCCGGGCTGGGCGACGATATCCAGGCCTTAAAAGCCGGCCTGCTGGAAGTTGCCGACCTCATGGTGGTGAACAAGGCGGACAAGCCCGGAGCGGAGATGCTGGCCATGGAATTAAATGAGATAGCCCGGGCCAAGGGGCGGCAGGTGATGATGACTGTTGCCGCGCAGGGCACGGGAGTGCCCGAGCTCTTTGACGCCATGCGGGAAATTTTCGAGTCCAAGCGGTCCTCCGGAGAGCGGGACGCACAGCGGACCGAATGCCGGAACATGGAAGTCGTGGACTGGGGCCTGGAAATGCTCCGCCCGTACTTGTACGCCCAAAGCCAAAAGCAGGATCTGGAGACGGGAGGAGATCCCAGGATCAGAGCCAAACGAATCGTGGACAGTCTGCTGGCTTGCGGAAAAGACCGGTAGGGCTGCGAATGAGCCATCTTCCGGAGTGAAGCCAGTGGACGGATAACCTGAACACGAGGCCTCTGCCGGCCTGAATGCCTCCAGAGGTCTTGCCTCGGGCCGGGCATGCAGAGCGCTTGCAGGTCAGAATTATAAAGGGGTGACGCGTTATGTCCAAGCATCCGAAGTTGCAGGAATGGGAAGAGAAAGTCCTGGCCAAGGCCCTGGAAAAGTTTCCGGAGCGCAAGGACGAATTCAAGACTGTCGGCGGACTGGAGGTGCCCCGTCTGGGCCTGCCCCAGGAGGTCGACGAGGACTATATACAAAAGCTCGGTTTTCCCGGTCAGTATCCGTTTACCCGGGGTGTTCAGCCCACGATGTACCGCTCCCGGCTGTGGACCATGCGCCAGTATGCCGGGTTTTCCACAGCCAAGGAAACCAACCAGAGATACCGCTACCTCCTGGATCAGGGACAGACCGGGCTTTCCGTGGCCTTCGATCTGCCCACCCAGATCGGGTATGACTCCGATCATCAGATGAGCAAGGGCGAGGTGGGCAAGGTCGGGGTGGCCATCGATTCCATGGCCGACATGGAGATCCTTTTCGACCAGATCCCCCTGGGCAAGGTGTCTACATCCATGACCATCAACTCCCCGGCAGCCGTGCTTCTGGCCATGTACGCGGCAGTGGGCGAGAAGCAGGGCGTGTCCATGGACAAGATCAAGGGCACGATTCAAAACGACGTGCTCAAGGAGTATGTCGCCCGGGGGACGTTCATCTTTCCTCCCCGCCCCAGCCTGCGGCTGATCACCAATATCTTCGAATGGTGCAGCGAGAACACTCCTTCGTTCAACACCATCTCCATCTCCGGCTACCACATCCGGGAAGCCGGATCGACCGCGGTGCAGGAAGTGGCCTTCACCCTGGCCAACGGCTGCGCCTACGTTCAGGCGGCCCTGGATGCCGGTCTGGATGTGGATGTTTTCGGCAAGCGGCTGTCCTTTTTCTTCAACGCGGCCACCGATCTGGTGGAGGAAGTGGCCAAGTTCCGGGCCGCCCGCCGGATGTGGGCCAAATTGATGCAGGACCGGTTCGGGGCCAAGAACCCCCGCAGCTGGATGCTCCGCTTCCACACCCAGACGGCCGGGCACACCTTGACCGCCCAGCAGCTGGACAACAACGTGGTCCGGGTCACCCTGCAGGCTTTGGCCGCGGTTCTGGGCGGGACCCAGTCCCTGCACACCAACTCCAAGGACGAGGCCCTGACCCTGCCCACCGAGAGCTCGGTACGCACGGCCCTGCGCACCCAGCAGATCATCGCCCATGAGTCCGGAGCGGCCAACAGCATCGATATCTTCGGCGGCTCCTATCTCATCGAAGAGCTGACCGACAAGATCGAGGACGAGGCCTGGACCCTGATGCAGAAGATCGAGGATATGGGTGGGGTGATTCCGGCGATTGAGCAGGGATTCATCCAGCGCCAGATCGAGGACTCGGCCTACGACTACCAGATGAAGGTGGAGAACAAGGAGCGGATCGTGGTCGGGGCCAACGAGTTCCAAAGCACCGAGGACATCAAGGTGCCGTTGCTGCGCATCGATCCGGAGGTGGAAAAGGCCCAGGTGGAACGGGTCCAGGCGGTCCGGGAAAAGCGGGACAACGACCAGGTGCAGAAGGCATTGAGCGCCCTGCGCCAGGCGGCCCAGTCCGAGACCAATGTCATGCCCTCCATTGTGGAGGCGGTCAAGACCTACGCCACCATCGGGGAGATCTGCGACGTCATGCGCGAGGTCTTTGGCGAGCATCGGGAGTAATGCCACACATCCAGACAAGGAAGCAGGATTATGTCTACGCAGACGACACAGCAGAAAATTGAAGAGCTTCTAGAAAAAGAAAAGGCCATGCTGGCCATGGGCGGGGAGAAGGCTGTGGCCAAGCACAGGGAAAAAGGCAAGCTGACTGCCAGGGAACGCCTGGAACGCCTTTTCGATCCCGGCACATTCGAAGAAACGGATATGTTCGTCAAGCACCGGTGCGTGAACTTCGGGATGCAGGATGTGGATATCCCCTCCGAAGGAGTGATCACTGGCCACGGCCTGGTGGGCGGCCGTCCGGTGTGCGCCTATGCCCAGGATTTCACCGCCCGGGCCGGCAGCCTGGGCGAGATGCACGCCAAAAAGATCTGCAAGATCATGGATCTGGCCCTGAAGTCCGGGGTGCCCATGGTTGGGCTGAACGACTCCGGGGGAGCCAGAATCCAGGAAGGTGTGGACGCTTTGTCCGGATACGGGCAGATCTTTTTCCGCAACTCCAACGCCTCCGGGGTGATCCCCCAGATCTCGGCCATAATGGGGCCGACGGCCGGGGGAGCGGTGTACTCCCCGGCCATGACCGACTGGATCTTCATGGTCAAGAACACCAGCTATATGTTCATCACCGGGCCGGAGGTGATCAAGTCGGTGACCGGGGAGGAAGTGAGCTTTGAGGACCTGGGCGGGGCCCTGGCCCACAACACCAAGAGCGGAGTGGCCCATTTCGCCTGCGACAGCGACCAGCAGGCCATCGACGAGATCAAGAAGCTGCTCTCCTTTCTGCCCTTGAACAACATGGAGGACCCGCCGGTGGCCGAGTCTCAGGACGCCCTGGACCGCCAGGCCCCGGAGCTGGACGCCATCATTCCGGACAATCCCAACCAGGCCTACGATATGAAGGCGGTCATCCGGGCTTTGGTGGACGACGGGGACTTCTTCGAGCCCCACGAGCACTACGCTCAGAACATGATCGTCGGACTGGGCCGCCTGGGCGGCCATCCGGTGGGCATTATCGCCAATCAGCCCCAGGTATTGGCCGGATGCCTGGATATCGACGCCTCGGACAAGGCCACCAGGTTCATCCGCTTCTGCGACGCCTTCAACATCCCCCTGCTGACCATCGCCGACGTACCGGGCTATCTGCCTGGAACCCAGCAGGAATGGGGAGGGATCATCCGGCACGGGGCCAAGCTGCTGTGGTGCTACTCCGAGGCCACTGTGCCCAAGATGCTTCTGGTCACCCGCAAGTCCTACGGCGGATCCTATCTGGCCATGTGCTCCAAGGACCTGGGCGCGGATATGGCCTTTGCCTGGCCCACGGCCGAGATCGCGGTCATGGGGGCCAGCGGGGCGGCCAACATCATCCACCGCAAGGAGATCAAGGAGGCGGAGGATCCTGATGCCAAGCGCAAGGAGAAGATCGCAGAATACGACGATATCTTCGCCAATCCATACCGGGCGGCCAACCGGGGGTACATCGATGCGGTCATCCTGCCCCGGGAAACACGGCCGCGCCTGATCAGGGCCCTGGATATCCTGAACAGCAAGCGGGAGGTCCGGTCGCCCAAGAAGCACGGGAATATACCGGTCTAGAGCAGAAGACAGAAGACAGAGATCAGAGATCAGAGATCAGAGGTCAGAAGTCAGAGATCAGAAGTCGGTGGTCTGTGGTCAGTGGTCGGCCTCCGGCCTGGATCCGGCGGATCGGGTGGAGGGGCGAATAATTATTCGCCCTTTCTGGGGCTGAGCAGAAGACAGAGGACAGAAGACAGAAAAAAACGGCGCAGGCAAGCTTGGCTGGTTTGGTCAATGAACAAACCAGCGGGCAAACCGCGCTGGAAAGAGGGGAATGCTATGTTACAGAAGATCGATCATTTAGGTATAGCGGTCAAGTCCTTGGATGAGGCCATTGCCTATTACGAAAAGGCCTTGGGCCTGAGCTGCGAGAAAGTGGAAGAGGTGGAGACCCAGAAGGTGCGGACCGCCTTTTTTCAGGTCGGGGACACCCATATCGAGCTCTTGGAGCCCACCTCGGAGGAGAGCCCCATCGCCAAGTTCCTGGCCAAGAACGGGGAGGGAATCCATCATGTGGCCTTTGCCACGGATGATATCGATTCTCAGCTTCAAAACGCCCAGGACGCGGGGATCAAGCTGATCAATCAGGAGCCGGTGCCCGGGGCCGGGGGCAAGAAGGTGGCCTTTTTGCATCCCAAGTCCACGCATGGGGTGCTGACTGAGTTCTGTTCCAAGTAACCGGTTTCAGCTTCGGTCCTCGGGCGGCGACGTCAGGGGTGAACCGTTGATGCAACCGCTGATTTCAGGAGTACGTACGCATGAAGATACACGAATATCAAGCCAAAGAGCTTTTTGCCAAGCAACAGATCCCCATCCCCAAGGGCTATCTGGCCACCAGCACAGAACAGGCCGTGGATGTCGCGGATCAGCTGGGGGCCTACCCGGTGGTGGTCAAGGCCCAGATCCACGCCGGGGGCCGGGGCAAGGGCGGCGGCGTCAAGCTGGCCTGGTCCAAGGACGAAGCCAAAGAGGTTGCCTCCAGCATATTGGGCATGAACCTGGTCACCCATCAAACCGGTCCTCAGGGACAGCCGGTGAAAAAGGTCCTGGTGGAGCAGGGTCTGGACATTGCCCAGGAGCTGTACATGAGCGTGATCCCGGACCGGGCCTCGGCCCAGGTGGTGATCATGGCCAGCATGGCCGGGGGAGTGGATATCGAAGAGGTCGCGGAGAAGACACCGGAAAAGATCATCAAGGTGGCGGTTGATCCCATGCTGGGAATCCAGGCCTATCACTGCCGGCAGGTCGCCTTTGGACTGGATCTCCCGGCCGAGGCCAGGAAGGAGTGCATGGCCCTGGTCAGCAATCTGTACAAGCTGCTCATGACCTACGACTGCTCCCTGGTGGAGATAAATCCCCTGGTCCTGACCTCGGACAACCGTCTCCTGGCCCTGGATGCCAAGATGAATTTCGACGACAACGCCTTGTTCCGGCACAAGAACATCCTGGAGTACCGGGACCTGGACGAGGAGGATCCTCTGGAAGTGGAGGCCTCCAAGTACGGTCTGAACTACATCAAGATGGACGGCAATGTGGGCAACATGGTCAACGGGGCAGGACTGGCCATGGCCACCATGGATATCATCAAGAAGGCCGGGGCCGAACCGGCCAACTTCCTGGACGTTGGCGGCGGGGCCAGCGCCGAGATGGTTGAAAACGGATTCCGGATCATTCTCGGGGACGGGAATGTGAAGGGGATCTTCATCAATATCTTCGGCGGGATCCTGCGCTGCGACGTCCTGGCCCAGGGCGTGGTTCAGGCCGCGACCAAGGTTGGACTCAATGTCCCGGTGGTGGTCCGCATGGAAGGGACCAATGTGGAACAGGGCCGGCAGATCCTGGCTGAATCCGGCCTGGATCTGCGCACGGCCAAGGACTTGGCGGACGCCGCCCGGCAGGTAGCCGCCCTGGTCAACTAGCTGATTGTAATCTGAAGGATACGCTATGAGTATATTTGTCAATAAAGATACCAAGGTCATTGTGCAGGGGATCACCGGCCGGGAGGGACAGTTCCATACCCGGCAGTGCGTGAGCTACGGGACCAATGTGGTTGCCGGCTCCACCCCGGGCAAGGGCGGACAGGAAATGGACGGCATTCCGGTCTACAACACCGTGCGCCAGGGGGTTGAAGAGGCCGGGGCCAACTGCAGCCTGATCTTTGTCCCTCCGGCCTTTGCCGCGGACGCCGTCCTGGAGGCCGTGGACGCCGGTGTGGAGCTGGTGGTGGCCATTACCGAAGGCATCCCGGTTTTGGATATGATGCGGGTCAAGAACTACATGCAGAACAAGCCGGTCCGGCTGATCGGGCCCAATTGCCCGGGGATCACCACCCCCGGGGAGAGCAAGGTGGGGATCATGCCCGGCAACATCCATATCCCCGGCGGCCCCATAGGAGTGGTCTCCCGTTCCGGGACCCTGACCTACGAGGTTGTGGATCAGCTGACCAAGCAGGGCATCGGCCAGACCACCTGCCTGGGTATCGGCGGCGACCCGGTGAACGGGACCAACTTCATCGACTGTCTGGAGGCCTTTGAGCAGGACCCGGAGACCAAGGGCATCGTCATGGTCGGCGAGATCGGCGGGGACGCTGAGGAACGGGCCGCGGAATACGTCCAGAAGCATCTGAGCAAGCCGGTGGTCGGCTTCATCGCCGGGCTGACCGCCCCTCCGGGCCGTCGCATGGGCCATGCCGGGGCGATCATCAGCGGCAAGAGCGGCACCGCCCAGGGAAAGATCGAGGCCATGCGGGCCGGCGGGATCCATGTCTGCGAGGATCTGGGCACCTTGGGGGAATTCTGCAAGGACGTCTTTGCGGTTTAGAAAGAAATATTACTCAACTCCTTGAGAACGCATAAAAACCGACAAACAGTCTTGACGCATGTGTAGGGTTACGCTACAGTTCGTCAATCCTGTTGAAGAAGCATGGCCCTTCATGCCGGTATTACCGGCATGAAGGGCATATAGGTGGATTATGAGCAAAGAAGCGCAATCTCCTGTTCGATCCCGGAACGATGTATACAAGGATGCACCAGTATCAGGTTTCGGCCGGCGGGAGCCGGATTTTTCGACCATGGGCCGGAAGATCGATAACCAGTACGCCAAGCACCGGGACGTGGTCGTGGTTCAGGCCTGCCGGACGCCGTACGGCCGTCTGGGGGGCAAGCTCTCCGGATACGACGCCCCGCAGCTGGGGGCTTTGGCCATTCAGGAGGTCCTGCGCCGGGTGGAGGGCAAGGTCTCCGGCCAGGACGTGGACTATGTGGTCATGGGCCAGGTGGTCCCGGCCGGCTGCGGGCAGGTCCCCGGGCGCCAGGCCTCCATCCTGGCCGGGCTGCCGGAGAGCGTGCCGTGCATCACGGTGAACAAGGTCTGCTCCTCCGGGATCAAGACCGTGGATCTGGGGGCCCAGATGATCCAGCTGGGCCGGGCGGAGATCGTGATCGCCGGAGGCCAGGAGTCCATGTCCAACTGCCCCTACTCCCTGCCCGAGATGCGCCAGGGGAAGAAG
>NZ_JIAK01000033.1 GCF_000620765.1 Desulfovermiculus halophilus DSM 18834 | reverse complement strand
CGATCTCCCGGCCCACCTTCAGCTTGGAATCATCCACCACCTCAATGGCGTTGACCAGGGAGGCGTACGGATAATCCAGCATGGCCGCCAGCATCCCCCCTACCTGGGCCGCGCCCTCGTCGGCCTGGGCTCCGGTCAGGATCAGGTCGTAACCGCCCTTTTCCACAACCCCTTTGAGTATCTTGGCCACACCCTTCCCGTCCGAGCCGGCAAAGGCATCGTCGGACAGCAGAATACCGTTGTCCGCGCCCATGGCCATCTCCCGGCGCAGGACCTCTTCCGAGTCCTCGTCGCCAACCGTGACCACGGTCACGCTGCCCCCCAGCTTGTCTCGTAACTGGATGGCCTCTTCCACCGCGTAGTTGTCCCACTCGTTGACCGAGTAAACCAGATCGTCACGCTCAATGTCGTTCCCGGCCGCGTTGATCTCGATCTCGTTCTCGGCCGTGTCCGGTACTCGCTTTACACAGACCAGAATGTTCATACGTCCTCCCCGCATTGGGTTTGATGGTTGCTGATCAGAGTACGGAATGCACCATCCAGGCTGGAGCGAACAGACGGCTCCCTCCGCCAATGTCAGCAGGTGTAATTGATAAGATATGTCTGAGATTAGACGCCATGCACATACATTTCTTTGCTCCTTTCGTCAAAAGCAGCCCGACATACAGCTGTCATCGGCCTGAACATGGCTTCTGAGCTGGCTTCGCCGCTCTCGCTGCAGTGCTAGGCGAACGCCGGATGTCCGGTGATGTGCCCGCCAAGAATCAGGGTGTGGATATCGTTCGTCCCTTCGTAGGTAAACACACTCTCTATGTTGGCCATGTGTCGGATTGGAGAATAGTCCAGAGATATGCCGTTCGCGCCGAGCATATCCCTTGCCGTCCGGGCGCACCGGCGGGCCGTGAGCACATTGTTCTTTTTGGCGAAGGAGATCTGGACATGAGACCCCTGGCCAGCATCCAGCAGCCGTCCCACCCTGTAGGACACCAGCTGCCCCTTGCTGATATCCATGAACATGTCCACCAGCTTTTGCTGGACCAGCTGGCAGGAAGCCAGATACCGGCCGAACTGCTTCCGTTCCCGGGCATAGGTCAAAGCCGTTTCGTAGCAGTCCATGGCCGCCCCGAGTGCCCCCCAGGATATGCCGTACCTGGCCTGATTCAGGCACATGAACGGGGCTTTTATGCCCTGGGCCTCGGGAAGCCTGTTCTCCTCCGGGACCCGGCAATTGACCAAGCCCAGCTCTCCGACCCCACCGGCCCGCATGGACCCCTTTCTGTCGATGTTGCTCTGGGTAAAGCCTTTTGTTCCCCGTTCCAGGATAAACCCCTTGACTTTGTCATCAGATGTGTCTCGAGCAAAGACGACAGCAATATCAGCTATATCGGCCTCTGTGATCCAGGTCTTGGTCCCGTTCAGAATCCATTCCCTGCCGTCTTTTTGGGCCGTGGTTTCCATAGAAACTGGGTCGGAGCCGTGGTTGGGCTCAGTCAATCCATAGCATCCGATGATTTCCCCTCTGGACAGCCGGGGCAAGTACTTCTTCTTCTGCTCTTCACTGCCGAAGCGCCAAATAGGATACATGACCAACCCGGAAGTAACGGCCACAAAGCTCCTGAGCGCGCTGTCCACCCGTTCAACCTCCTGGCATATGAGCCCAAACTCCACATAGTTTGCGCCCGGACATTCGTACTCCTGGGGAAGAAACGCCCCGAGCATTCCCAGCTCTCCCATTTGAGAGGCAATCGCCGTAAAGTTAAGCGGCTTTTCGGCATGAAAAGCTTCAGCAACTAGCGGCTCGATCTCTTTTGCCAAATAATCCCGGACCGCCTGCCGGATAAGCTTTTCTTCTTTGCTCAGCTCATCATCCAGATTGAAAAAATCGATCCCTTTAAATGTCATACCACGGTCCTCCTTGCTTCCGGAACTTACAAGCTGGTCCATCCTTGCATGCAGGAATTTTGCGTATTCTCAACTCAGGTGCACGCTGTCTGCGAGCCGGAAACTGCTCGCAATGCAGTCCTCTGTCTGTATTTGTATGAAAATAATGCTCTAAGGTCTTGTTTTTGTATGAAAATAATGCTCTAAGGTCTTGTTTTTACAGGATGTGTTATTTTCATGCTTCGTTGTGCCTGCGCTTTGGCAGGCATGTGGGTTTGTATGAAAATAATGCTCTAAGGTCTTGTTTTTACAGGATGTGTTATTTTCATGCTTCGTTGTGCCTGCGCTTTGGCAGGCATGTGGATTTGTATGAAAATTAGTTAATGGTTATCAGTATCCGATTGGGTAACCACTGCCAGTCGGTATCGGTATCGAAATCGTTTGTATGCTTGGTTAGCGAAAGCGTGCCCGCTCCGGGCATGTCGGTTTGTTCAGGGGACCTTGGGAAGGGGACTGAACGATTACGTCTGTCTCGTACTCGAGTTCCGGGTGCCGGTCAACGTGCTGTTCCCTTGTATTCGTTCAGGGGGCTAAACGGTTAGCTGCTTTTGCTATGGTGAACACCACGCACATCTTGGGCTCCAGGCGGAGATAATGCTTGACAAGCCGATATCCGCCATTTAATTTCCTAAAAAGATATGTGATTTGGGGCGAAGTTTGCCGTGACGACAGGAAGTCCTGTCCAGGTACAGGTTCGTCCATGGATTAACCGACAGATTCATCAAGGAGGTACACGATGAAGAAAATGATGCACACCAAATGGCTGGGGCTGGTATTCTGCGTACTTCTGGCCGGGGTATTCCTGACCGGCTGTGCCACGTCGTCCAAAATGGAGAACCTGCAGCAAAGGCTGCAGCAGGTGGAAGAGACCTCCAACCAGGCTCTGTCAACCGCCGAAGCAGCCCAAGTGGATGCCGAAGAGGCCAGAGACTACAGCATGAGCGCCGAGGAAAATGCTGAGATGGCCGAAATGGCGGCCCAGGACGCCCAGCAGTCCGCGGACAAGGCCGAACAGATGGCCGAAAAAAGCGAAAAGATCTTCGAGAAGCTGACCAGCAAATAACTCGTAAGCTGACCCACGGGTGTACACGGCTTTTGCTGTGAGCCCCGGGTGCACCCGTGGCAGCGACCTATTCAAAGCAAGGGGGCCAACCTTGAGCGGTGCAGCCCCCTTATTTTTGGCTCTTCGACACAGAAAGTGGAATTGCCTACATAAGAGTTTGCCGTCTCTTCTGTGTGCCGTGAGCGGCAGGCCCGCACATTTTCTTGGTCCCGCCAAAAGGGGGAAACCAGGCACTCACATGCATGATATGCTCAGTCCATCTGAAGGCAATGACCATCATGTGAGTGCCTGGAGGGGGCAGGGATCCCCCTTTGGCGGGGCTTAGAAAATACCGGGCCGAAAGTGGGCACACAGAAGAGACGGCAAACTCCAAAAATCCACAGGCTACGTCGAAGAACCTTATTTTTGCCCTAACGCCATGATCCCCTTTTTTGCCACTCCCACCCGGAGCCCCCGAACCAAAGCTTTACAACGCGAGCTGGAGATTACTTCCCGCGCTGCCGAGTGCAGGGGGCAAAAAGCGAAGTACTTTTTCCCTTCATTTGCAAGCCCCCTCCTGGCATCCATACTGTTTCTGTGCTGGATGCTTGCTGCCTCCGCCTCGGCCGCCGGCCCGGAATCCACGTATCGCATTCCACCGCCTGCCCCGGAACAGCATGCGGGCAAAGAGACCGGGACCGTGGTGGGGATGCCGGCGACCCACGTGGTCCGGGAGGGAGAGACGCTTTTGGATATAGCCCGCAGCCACGGCCTTGGATTTCTGGAGCTGCAGCGCCTGTACCCAGAAATCGACCCCTGGATTCCTCCAGTCGGCCGGGAGCTGACCATTCCCCGGCAATGGATTGTGCCTCCCAATGGTGCCGCGGAAATTGTGATCAACCTCCCGGAGCTCAGGCTCTATCATTTCAGGTCCAAGAAGGACGCCGAGCTGGTCACCACCTACCCCCTGGGCATAGGAACGACCGACAATCCATCCCCGGTGGGCAGATTCAAGGTAGGGGCGAAACGGAAAAATCCAACCTGGTACGTCCCCAAGTCCCTGGAAAAGAAATACGGAACCCAGGTCGTGCCTCCAGGTCCGGATAATCCCCTTGGAGATTACTGGATCAGCCTGGGGCAGTCCGGCTACGGCCTGCACGGGACCAATATTGCCTGGTCTGTAGGCCGCCTGGCCACCCACGGCTGCATCCGGCTCTATCCAGAACACATCCAGCCCTTATTCGCCAGGGTCCGGCCAGAGCAGGATGTGACCATCATCTATGAGCCCATCAAACTGGGGGTTGTCCACGGCAGGGTCTATGCCCAGGCCTATCCCGACATTTACGGCCGAATCGACGATTATGTGCACTACGCCTACCTAAAGCTCTCTTCATTTGGCGCGTACACCCTGGTGGATGTCGAGAAATACAGCCGGGTCATTGCCCAAAAAAACGGCAGGGCCGTGGATATAAGCAGTGAGTGACCCGCGGCATCCCCGGTCTTGCCCCCACGACCGGCCTTACAAGCCAGAATCTGCATATGACCTCCCTTTTTCTGCCCTGTTCGAGCTGAAAAGGGCGAGACCTCGTCATCCGGCTTGACCGGGAAATCCTTCCCGCATCCATTGGGCCAAACGCTCCGGCCTGGTGATGATCATATCGTTGTGCATGAGCTTTTGCAGAAAATAATCATCTGTTCTGTGATCCGGAACCACGTTCTGCCTGGTCACCATGCGCAGGACAGAGCAAAAATGCGGACTGTCCTCTCCCAACGGCGCACTGAAGCAGGAAAAGTTAAAGCTGGAGAGCTTCATCTCGTGCCAGACCCTGAGCACATGGCTCAAGCCCGCGGCCAGATCCCAAACATCCTGTTCAGACCAGTCCAAAAAGCTCTGCCGCCCGGGCCAAACTGCCAGGACCTCGTTTTGGCCCATGGGCGCGAAGGAGGTCATCCAGCAGGACTGGTTGATCCGTCCGATCCAGCGCTCCCCGCGATTCTTTTCCTCCTCCACCAGATCCAGCCAGTAGGATCTCCTGTTTTTAGCCCGGTACTCGGCGCTTTTTTCCAGAAGCTGGGCATGATGCGTGCTTGGTTCCGGACTGCTGAGGATCTGGAAATGGGGGTGCATCAGACTGGCCCCGGCCGGGAGCTGATAGTTGGCATTCAGGGTCGCATACCGCATGCGGGGATCATAGGCATGGCAGGCGCGCACAAAGTCCAGAGCAACGCTGAAGGCGTCCGCCAGGAGGTCTGGGGGAAAATCATCCAGGGTGCGCAGATGCTTATCCCCTACCCGGATCAAGCTGTGGTACGGGGCAACGGGAAAAAGGTTGGGGAACAAGGCTGCCTGCCCCTTTTCCAGGATCCCGGTGGGGATAAGGGCTTTAGGGTAGGTGGGCGTATGCTTTTTCCAGTCCGGGGGGCAGAGAAAACATCTCCCTCGGGTTGCCTCGGCCCTGTGTTTCAAATAATCGAAGTCGGTATCCGGAAAGGCGGCGGCTGCCTTATCCGCCAGGGCACTGTTGTAAATGCCTTGCCGGCCAGTCAGGGGGTCAAAGCGCACCTCCAGGGTTTGTCTGACCAGCTCCATATCGTGCAGGGGGCTGTGGAAGGCGGCTTCCTGGGTCTGGGTACGAAATTCAATGTTGGTCATGCCTACTCCTTTGTTCTCACCTCAGCGGTCTTGGCCCTGAGAAATCTGTTTTATTCCCAGCGCTCGCCCCGCTTTTTGAGCTCAATATACTCCACCTTGCCCTTGTCGCTGATAAAGGAACTCAGCAGCCAGCTGATCAGGGATATGATCAAGGCCCCGCCCAGGGCCGACCAGAAGCTGCTGACCTCCAGGCCGGGAACGACCCCGGAAACCATGAGCAGGAGAACGGCATTGATCACAAAAGTGAACAACCCCAGGGTGAGGATATTTATAGGCAGGGTGACCAGAATCAGCACCGGCCTGAACAGGGCATTTAAGATGCCCAGGAATGCCGCCGCCCCAAGGGCGGAGAAAAAGCTGCTGAGCTGGATCCCGTCGATGAGATAGGCACAGATCAAGATGGCCGCGGTCAGGGCCAACCAGCGGATAAAGATCCCGTTCATACATGGTCTCCTGTTGTGGTTCTCAAGCCGGACGCCGGGTCCCCGCCGTGGGGCAGAAGTTCTGTGTTTGTATAAAAAACTTTCATAGTTATTCGTTAATTGTTATCAGGATCTGATTGGGTAACCACTCTCAATCGGTATCGGTATCGAAATCGTTTGTCTGCTTGGTTAGCAAAAGCGTGCCTGCGCCTTGGCAGGCATGTGGGTTAATAGTTCTCCCTGGAGGCCCTTTTCAAGGGCAGCTCCCTGTTCAGCTCCAGGATGCGCTGGTTCTGAAACGTATTGAATTCCCGCAGAGACATGGCCATAATCTCCTGCATTTGTGGACTGTACATTTTGTGCAAACTGTAGTTGGGAACCAGCTCAAACCCTCTGTACAGCTTGTGTTCCCCGCCCATCCCCGGATCAAAACGCTCTATCCCCTGCTGAACAGCCCATTCAATGGGCTGGTAATAGCAGAGATTGAAATGCAGAAACGGGATCTCGGTCTGTCCGCCCCAGTAGCGGCCGAAGAGCTGCTTCCCTTTCCGGACCAGCATGGACATGCCCACCGGATCCCGCTGATCCCGGGCATAGGCGATCATCAAGACCAAGTGGCTCGTACAGTCCCGGGCAAGGCCGGAAAAGAAGTCTTCCGTCAAATACTTGCAGCTCCAGGGGAAATACCTGAGGTTGGTCCGGGCGTAGAAGCTGTACATCCACCTCAGGTGCTGTTCCTGAATATCCTGGCCGCATCGAATCTCTATCCGAATTCCCTGCTTGGCCAGACTGCTGCGTTCCCGTTTGATGGTTTTCCGCCGGCTGGACTTCAGCCGGGCCAAAAAATCGTCAAACCCGGCATACCCCGGATTGGTCCAGACAAAACCGGGATGGATCCAGGGGATAAAACCCTGCTCCTGCATCTCCCGCTCCCAGCCCGGGACAACGAAATTATAATGGCTGCCGCCGATGCCGCTGTCCAGGCACAACCGGTCTATCTCCTCCTGCATGAGAGCTGTAACTTCCCTGCGGTCTTGGCCCGGATCCAGCAGAAAGCTGTAGGCCCCAATGGGAGTAAACGGGCTCATACCCACGATCTTGGGAAAATACGGGACGTTCAGTTTGTCGGCCAACTGGACCCAGGGGTGATCGAAAACGAACTCCCCTTCGCTGCTCTGGTCCTTGATGTACAAAGGGGCTGCACCCACCAGCCGTCCACTCTTGTAGACAGCCAGATGGCGGGGCCGCCAGCCCGCTTGTAAAGAAACGGACCTGGACCTCTCCAAAAGGTGCAGCCACTGCCAATGCAGAAAAGGGGTTGGGGTCTCTTGGGCCAGCCTGTCCCACTCGGCCTGTCCCGCCTCCTGGATAGATGAGAGCCATGCAGTCCGATATCCCGCAGATACAGCCGGCATAGGGAACAGATCACTCCATGACATCATTGGCCCAGGACACAGCCGCGGCCACGTTTGGAAAGCCGATGGTCGAAATGAGCACGATGAGTGCGTGGCGGACCTCCTCTGGTGTCGCCCCCGCCTTCAGGGCACGCCTGGCGTGGCTGTGCACCGCGCCTTCGGAACGCATTGCCGCGGCTGCGGCCAATTGGATGAGCTGCGCCTGTTTCTCGTCCAGGGGCCCTTCCGCACGGGTCGCTTCTCCCAGCCGGCTAACCGACTTCATCACCTCTGGATAGTCTGTCTGCATCTTTTGATAGAATGTGGGCGTGTTTTCCATAGCAATCCTCCATGTAACCGATCGGTGTTTACAGCTGCAAAAACGTGGGAACGTATTGCCTGCACCGCAGGCCGTCCGCTATCAGCTCCAGAACCTGCTGCTTCTGCTCCGGAAACTTATAGCCTTCGTAGTCGTGGGACAACAGCAGCCCTCCGCTGCTGTTCCGCCAATAATTGGCCATGTGGTCGAAACACACTCTGGATGTCACCTCCAGGTTCTCCATGGTCAGCCTTAACTCCCGCAGCTGATCATGGGCGCTCAATAGCCGCAGCTCCCCCTTTGTGTATGCCTCGTACATGGGTGTCCCGGGCAGGGGCCGAAAAGGCCGGGAACGGATGTAGTGCGGGTTGATGGCATTTAGAACCCTGGCGGTTTCCCGGGCGTGGCTTTCCCATCGGTCGTTGCATCCCAATCCGGGCATCCAGTACTCCGAGACCTGAAACCCGGCCTGCACAGCCTTGCGCCCGCCTGTTATGTGCACTTCAGAATCGGCGCCTTTTTGGACCCGCCGCAACACCTCGTCGTCTCCGGACTCCAGCCCTATATGCACGCGGTCCAGTCCGGCCTCCCGGATGGTCCTGAGCTCTTCCTCCGTTTTGCGGGCAATGGTTCCGGAGCGGGCATAGGAGGTCACCCGCTGGATGGAAGGGAACCTGCGCCGCAGATGCCGCAGGGCGTCCACCAGATCCTCGGTTTTCATGGTCATGGTGTTCGCATCCTGAAGAAAGGCGGTTCCTGCTCCGGATATGAGCCAGGAAAGGAGCATGGACAACCCAGGATGATTTTCCAGATCCGGATGACGGCCCAAAAACTCTGCTATCGCCCCCCTGCGGACACCCTGCTCTCCGCGCTGGCTGCTGATCTCCAGGATCTCGTCGCAGATCGCGGCCATGGCGTCTATGTCCGCCTTGATCTCCTCCACCGGCCGCTTTGCAAAGGTCTCGGTCTTGTACATGGCGCAAAACGCGCACTTGTTCCACGGACAGTTGCGGGTAAACCGCAGCAGGAGAGAGTTGCTTCCTCCCTCGCTTGGCGGTCTGTATACCCCGGTTTCAAATGAATATTCTGCACGTCCCTGATTCATGGGTCCCCTCCCGGCCGTTTTTCGGCAGCGTCTCCTGATCAGCTGAGCCGGCGGGGTTGTCCCCGCCGGCCTCATCCCTGCCCCGGGCAAAAACAGCCATGCTAGCCCGCATCATGGACGATCCGGACCCGAACCGTTCCTGCCTGCTGCATGCATACCGGGATCATCAGATACAGCGAGCACGAATCTTCAAAGTTTTCATAACTCGCGCTTTTGCCGTGGACAAGAACGTCCCTGATAGTTTTTTGCCGCATGCGCAGGCAGAGATGAAAGTCCAGGGGAAGCTTTTCGCCGGTATACCGCACTTCAGCGGTCGTGGTCTCCGCATCCGGCATCTCCCGTTTCAGGATATCGAAATACAGCCGTTCCGGCCAGAGCTTCTCCCTGGACATCCGCCGCTCCCCGGGCGTTGTCCCCACCGGACGGACCGAAATCCGGAAGTCCCCGCAGATGATATTCGTTGGATAGCCTGGATCCTTTTCCCATGCAAACCTCTCATTTCCCATTTCCAGCAAAGCCTTGCAAGGAATCATTCCGCTCTCGCCCAGTCCCTGATCCGGCCCTATCGACCAGTGGTTGGTCTCCATGCCGAAGACCAGGGTATGCCAGCGCATGTATGCCGGGGCGCAGGTGTAATTTGTATACCCGGGCGGGCTGCCGGGCATATCATATGCCTCATAGGGGTTCTGCATCTGCAACAGAAAGACCTTTTCCTTGAGAAGGCTGCGGGGAAGCCTGCCGTCCGGCGCACCGAAGTAATAGGCACTGAGGTCTTCCAGACTGTGGATCTCATAGGGCCAGCCGGCCTCTTCTGCCCGCCTCTGCATCTGTTCCGCCACAAAGCGGTGAATCTGTTCATCCATGCCCCATTTGGTGGTATTGGCCGGTATAATGACCTCCATATCCCCGAGGTCATACTTTGATCCATCTGTTTTTCCCAGGCTGTGATAGTCGATCATCATATCCGGAACATATTCCGCGCACAGGGCTCCAAATATTTTCTTCTCCAGTTCGGTAATCCCGTACATACTGGAGTTGAACTCCTCGCGGACCATGCCCTCGGGGTTGAGCATAGGCGCAACCACCACAGTCTGCCGCTGCCTGACCTGCCTGGCTTCCTCGCTGGCCAGGTAGTTCAGGATCTCCGGACCGACAACCCGCGTTCCCTGTTCATGTCCGTGCCGGGCCAAGGTCACCACAGCCGTCTGCTTGTCCTGAGCCGGAACAGATCTGTCGGTGACCACAACAGCCGGGATCTCCCACCCTTCATTTTCGGAACGGCCCAGGACCTTTTTTTCGGCAATTTGGCTGTTGGTCTGCACAAATGCATCATACCAGGAATAGAGCTCCCGCAGTCCGTTTTCGCCTGTGGGCATGGAATTGAAAATAGCCATACTATGAACTCCTTATGGGATTGTACTCTGCTGAGCACGTTTTTTCATGAACAGGGAGGCGTGCAGCCATAAAAGCAAGCCGGGGGCTTGGCCCAGCTTGCGCAAGATGCACCCAGGGTTCTCTGTTTGTCAAACCCCTCTTCCCCATCGGCCTGCGCACCCCGGTTCATCCCCGCCTTGAACAGAGTATCGCGCATACTGCATATTGACATCCCGCAGCTTCGTGATGACCTAAAGAGATGTTTCGGCAATGAACCGCAAAACTCAAGGAGACGCTATGTTCTTGACCAAAGTCCGATCAGAGGGCCTGGCTCATCTCTCTTATATTGTGGGGGATAAGGGACAAGCGGCAGTCATCGATCCCAGGAGGGACTGCCAGGAATATATTGAGATTGCATACGCCCAGGGCACAGCCATTACCCATATTTTCGAAACCCATAAGCACGAGGACTTCATCAGCGGGGCCCAGGAACTCAGCCGACGGACTGGAGCCACCATCCATCACGGGGCAAACCTGGACTTCGGCTTCGGATCTCCGGTGCATGAGGACGATGAGTTCTTTGTCGGCAATCTCCTGCTCCGGGTCCTGGAGACCCCTGGACATACCGACGAAAGCATTTCCCTGGTCCTCACGGACACAACCACCGGCTCCAACCCGGTTGCTGTATTCACCGGAGACGCACTCTTCGTGGGGGATGTGGGCCGGACGGACTTTTATCCGGGACAGGAGGAGGCCAAGGCCGATCTGCTGTATGCCAGCCTGACGGAGAAGATCCTGCCCCTTGGCGATCATGTCATCGTTTATCCCGGCCACGGCGCGGGATCGGTGTGCGGGTCCGGGATGGCTGAACGGGAATTCTCCACACTGGGGCTGGAGCGGTTGAACAATCCCATGCTTCAGCTCTCCCGCTCCGACTTTGTTAAGCGCAAGAGCTTGGAAAACCATGTCAAGCCCCCGTACTTCTCCGTGATGGAGGAGTACAATGCCCGCGGCAACGCCCCCAGGCTTGACGAGTGCGCCCTGCCCACTCCCATGGCCGTCGACGACTTTGCCCAGGCCAAACAGGACGGCATGCAGGTTGTGGATCTTCGGATGCCGGAAGCCATTGCCGGGGCCCTGATCCCTTCCAGTTTGGCCATTCCCTTGAGCATGATCCCGGCTTATGCCGGTTTCTTCCTTAAGCCCAGCCAGAAAATCGGCTTGATTGTGGACAGCTACGAGCAGGTCAAAACAGCCATGCGCCACTTTCAGCGCATCGGGCTGGACCATGTGATCGGCTTTATTGAAGAGGGCCTGCATGCCTGGGAAGCGAGCGGACGGTGCTTTGAGCGCATTCCCACGGTCCACGTCCGGGACGTCGTCCGCCGCATCCAGAACGAAGACAAGGTGACCATTCTGGATATCCGCAAGGAAAACGAATTCCAGGCCGGCCATCTGCGCGGATCGATGCATGTCTTCCTGGGCCATCTGGAAGAGCGGCTGGAGGAAATCCCCAAGGACCGTCCGGTGATCACCTTCTGTGGAAGCGGCCGGCGGGCTATTGTGGCTGCGTCCGTACTCAAGAAGCACGGATTCGAGGAGGTGGAGAACTGCCTGGGCTCGATGCAGGCCTGTGCGGCAAACGGCTGTCCGGTGGTCAGCTATTCGTAAGAAAAGCTTGGGGTCCCTCTTGTGCGGGGCCAAACAGAAAGGAGAAAAAATGAATACTGTACAGATCGATTCCGAGAATTGCATGCAATGCGGGATGTGCGTCCAGGCCTGCCCCTTCGGGGTTTTCACCTCCACTGAAAGCGGCGTGCCCGAGGTGGTGCCCGGAGCTCAGGAGGGGTGCATAGCCTGTGGGCACTGCATCGCCCTTTGTCCCGGGGAGTGCATAACGCTTAACGGCATGGGGGCTGAAGACTGCGACCAGGTGGACACGGACCGGGCGGTGACCAAGGACCAGGCGGTCCAGCTCTTCCGCAGCCGGCGGTCCATCCGGGCCTACAAGAGCCAGCCTGTGGACCGAGAGCTCCTGGAGGAGTTGCTGGACCTGTCCAGATGGGCTCCGACGGCCAAAAACGTCCAACCGGTCAACTGGATTGTGCTCCAAAACCCGGAGGATATCTTCCGCCTCTCAGGTATGGTCGTGGACTGGATGCGGAGCAAGGACATCCAGGAGAATGTGGTCCGGACCTTTGATCAGGGAGTGGACATCATCCACCGCGGGGCCCCCTGCCTGCTGGTTGCTCACGCGTCCAGGGACGGCATCAAGCCGGTCGAGGACTGCTCCATCGCCACGGCCAGCATCGAAGCCGCGGCTCCGGCCTTCGGTCTTGGGGCCTGCTGGGCCGGATTCTTCATGGCTGCGGCCAACCAGCACCAGCCGATCATCGACTTCTTCAGCCTCCCGGAAGGGCACGCCATATATACCGGTTTGATGCTCGGCTATCCGAAGTTTACCTATACCCGGATCCCGCCCCGGGAGAGTCTCAAAATCGAGTGGCGCTAGCGGGCAACCGCCGGTATCCCGGCTAGGGAAGGACAAGGCCGGGGCGCTCTGCACTCCAGGCCCGGACGTACTCCGGAAGCCATTCAGACAACTCCGGATTGAGGTAGAACCTGGGATGCAGCAGGGGATCTTGTGGACGAATGAGGCCTTCCTCCCGGGCCTGCCCGGCCAGACGGGTAGCCGGATAGATCCGGATACCGACGGTGATCTTCAGGGCCTCCAGATGCAGGGACTCGGCAAACTCCAGGCTCTGCTCCACGGTTTGCCGAG
Source organism: Desulfovermiculus halophilus DSM 18834 (assembly GCF_000620765.1). Lineage (NCBI taxonomy): Bacteria > Pseudomonadati > Thermodesulfobacteriota > Desulfovibrionia > Desulfovibrionales > Desulfohalobiaceae > Desulfovermiculus > Desulfovermiculus halophilus. The sequence continues at coordinate 8,238 of NZ_JIAK01000033.1, read as the reverse complement.
TTTCCCCGGGGCCGCCCAGAAGAAGAAACCCCATGCGCCGGATACCGGCCGCAGCCAGACAGTCCGAGCTGTGCCGGACTTCATCCGGGGTAAACCGCTTGTTCAAGGCCGCAAGGATGGGCGGACTGCCGCTTTCAAATCCCAGGCTGACCTGAGAGCAGCCGGCCCGGGCCATGAGCTCGGCCAGCTCCCGATCCATGTATTTGGGATAGACAATGGCGCACCAGGTCAGGTCCAGGCCGGTCCGGATCATCGACCGGCACAGCTCTTTGGCATACCGCCGGGGTAGATTGAAGGTGTTGTCTACAAAAAAGACGCGCCGCACCCCGGATTTTTGAAAATCGAGCAGGTTGGCCGCCACCGCGTCCGGATCCCTGTGCCGAATGACCCGGCCCTCAATGCTCCCGGTTGAACAGTAGCTGCAATCCAGAGGGCATCCGCGCCGGGTCTGATAGGGCATCCAGAACGTCTCGTCCAGGACCCTGGACCGCTCGAGCCTTTCCGGACCAGGCAACGGACAGGAATCCAGGTTAGAGGTCAGCCTCTTCAGCCCCGCTGCTCCGATGCGGGGCAGATGCAGTCCCGGGACCTGCTCGTACCTGCGTGTACCCTCCATGGCCTGGAGCAGGGCTGGAAGAGCGATTTCACCCTCTCCGGCCAGACCCATGTCCGCCTCCAGATAGTCCAGCCCGCTGTCCGGAAAGATGCTGTATCCCGCTCCCCCGACAATCACCGGCACAGAGGTCAGCCGCCTTATCCCCCTGACCACTTCCCTGCTTTTTCGGAGAAAAAACTGGGTATTCTTCCTGGACTGATCGTCGATATTCCGGATGGAAATGCCCACGGCATCGGGCTGGAAGTCATGAACCATGCTCTCCAGAGCAGCCCAGGGGTCCGGGTGCTCGAACATGTCCATCGTCATCGCCTGGTGCCCGCTGTTCTGCACCGCTTCAGCCACCAGATGCAGCCCCACAGGATAGACCGGCATGTTCACTGATTCTGTATTCGGGGAAACCAAGAGAATTTTCATACCCCCTCCTGCACCGACCTGGCCTCATTCACGCTCCGGGGCCGATCCTTGAGATCAGTACGCATGTCCCCTCACACCAACAGCAAGAGCATATTTCCTTCACCCCCCGCTGCGCTTGACGGTGAATCCTTCTTTCTTTAGCTCCTCGACCAGCAGGTTTCGGTGATCACCCTGAATCTCGATCACCCCGTTCTTCACCGTCCCGCCGCTGCCGCATTTGTTCTTCAGCCGCTTGGCCAGTCCGGCGAGCTCCTGGCCCTCCAGGGGGAGTCCGCTGATAATGCTTACTCCTTTGCCCTTGCGGCCCTTGGTCTCCCGCCCCACCCGCACGATCCCGTCCCCGGCCGGGGTAGCCGTCTTTGTTTTGCATCCGCAGTCCGCCTGTGCCCGGCCGCACCCCGGACACATCTTTCCGTCCTCTGTTGAATAGACAGGCCTGGCGTTTCCCTGGTGCTGCATGCTCATAGTCGTTGCCCTGCTCCCTTCTGTCTTGTATGAAAATACTGTTATAAGTTATCGGTTAATAGTTATCAGGAGCCGATTGGGTAACCACTCTCAGTCGGTATCGGTATCGGTATCGGTATCGAAATCGTTTGTATACTTCGTTAGCTTAAGCGTGCCTGCGCCTTGGCAGGCATGTGGGTTTGTACCAGGTTTTCCTGAACCGGGCTTCAATCCTTGCGTATTTTCCAGACGTTGACAACATCAGGACCACCTGCTGGTGTCCTGTCAGTGCTTTGCCCGGATACAACGACAAAGGCCCTGATCGTGCTGATCAGGGCCTTTGTGACTCTCAGGAATCTGATGTTCCCGGAACAATACTACTTGAACTCAGCCCGGAGCACGTCCCTGGCCCGCTCGCCGTCAACTGAGGTCACCCCGTAGGTCCACATGGCGATCACATCCATGTTTTCCTGTATCCACTTCCTGGCCACTTCCTCCTGGTCCTTGTTCGCATAGGAGAAATCGTAGATCCACTTGCTCTGCCATTCCGGCAGGACCTTGATCTGGTCCAAGAAGGTGACCACATTGGGATGGGTCTCTTCAAATCCGGCATGAATGACTGTCCACACATCGGTGTTCCTGCCGTGCCCTGGCCAGATTTCTTCAGGATCTTTCAGGAACTTGAGATCCCACTCAATGACCATCCAGTGCGGCTCCCAGGCCTGGAAGACGATCCATTTGTTTTTCCTGGCCGCCCGTTCCACCTGGCTGAGCATGCCGCTGGTGCTGCTGGGAACAAACTCCCAATCTCCCAGGCCGTAGGTGTCCTCCTCAATGGCCTGGGTGGTGATCTTATTGCCCACATTGCCCGCTTCTATGCCGTAGAGCTCTGGCTTGCCGTTGCCGTTTAAGTCAAACTTGTCCCGGAACTCCGGCTTGTCCAGATCGGACATTGACCGCACTCCGGCATCCCACACATACTCCGGCACTCCATGGCAATACGTGGTCTGATCCAGGTTCTGGCTCAGCTTGGTGATCACACCCTTGTCCAAATACTTTTCCATGTAGGTGATCTGATTCGGCAGCCAGCACCCGAGAAAGGCATCCAGATTGCCGTTGGCCACGCCCATCAAGGTCGGCGCTACGCCCAGCTCCATGACCTCGACATCATAGCCGAGTGTCTCCAGGACCTGCTTGGCGATCTCTGTCTTTACGGTCACCCCCGGCCAGCTGATGCTGCCCAGCTTGATCTGGGGCGTGTCTGCGGCATGGGTGGGTGGCGCTGCAAAGACACAGAAGACAAACAGCAGAATACAGACACTGAGGTTTTTGAATGGTTGCATACATCGGCCTCCTCGTTTTGTGGTTCAGACCCGCCCTTTGGGGTATGAGCCAGGGTATGGTTGAGTGTCCCGGATAGAACGGGCGAGCATTTCGAACCGTTCACGGGTTTCGGAAAAGAAGAACTTCCAACCGGGACATAACCAGCTTTTTTCTCGCGATCCATTGCGCATGTTGTGTCGAAATTTCAAGCAGTCGCCCATACACAGGTCCTTGTGCCCGCACACATCGCAGTCCGGGTTCCACTCCTGCTTCAAGGAGGCAAATTGCCGGGCGATGGGCGAATCCTGGGCTTCAGACCAGGACATGTCCATGATGTTTCCTATCTTGTACTCCGGAAAGACAAAGAAGTCACAAGGGTAAATATCGCCATTGTATTCGACCACAAAGTAATGATCGCATTTGGAAGCAAAGCAGCAGTCGACGGCCTGCCCGTACACGAGCTTGGACAGAATGGTTTCAAACAGGCGGACCGAAACTCGGGTTCGGTCATGGGCCATCCAGGCCTCAAAGATACTGAGCATGAACCTGCCCCACTCCGGACCGCTGACTGAAAACGGCTGCAGCCGGCCCTGATCGTCGAACTCCACGCAGGGGACAAACTGGATGAAGGTTAGCCCTTGCCTCTTCAGGTACTCGTAGACCTCAAGGGGTTTATGCACATTGGCCTGACTGACCAGGACCAGGGCATTCACCGGGACCCGGTGCTCCTGCAGGACCCGGATGCCCTTCTCGGCCAGATGGTGGGAGGGCCTGCCCCCCGGAGCCTTCCTGTACGTATCGTGCATCCCGGCCGGCCCGTCCAGGCTGCACCCGAGCAGAAAGCGATAGGAGGCAAAAAGAGAGGCCAGCTTGGGGGTGATCAGGGTGGCGTTGGTCTGGACGCTGTTGGCTATTCGCGCCCCTGTTCGCCCGTACCTCTTCTGCAGCTCAATGGCCTGCTGGAAGAAATCGTGGCCCATGAGGGTGGGCTCGCCGCCCTGCCAGATCATGGAGTATGCCGGCTGGCTGGTGGCCATATAACTCTGGATCAGCCGATCCAGAACATGATCCGGCATCCTGTGCCTGGCTGTTTCCGGATACAAATCTTTTTTCCGCAGGTAAAAGCAGTAGTCGCACTCCAGGTTGCAGTCCGCGGATGCCGGTTTGATGAGCAGAGAGAATGGAGGAGTCATGGCTGTGTATGTCGGGCCGAAGGGAAGGATTCCCAACGGCCCGGCTGAGGTCTATTTTTTGGAATCGATCCTGGCCCTGCCTTCCACGTCATTTAAGTCCAGGTGGTTGCGCATGTATTTGATGGATGCGTCGTGAACGGGCTGAAAGTCCCAGGGTGTGTGTTTCCCGGTCATATGGGCGCTAAACACCAGACGCCTCCGGTCCTGACTGGCCAGGACAGCTTGGTGGACCTTCTCCGGATCCTGATGGTCAAGGACAACCTGGTGCAGCTCTTTTTCGATCTGGCTGTACTCCGGGCTGCCGGCCAGGTTGGTCAGCTCCTCGGGGTCGGAGCGCAGATCGTACAGTTGCGGGGGATCCGGCTGGCTGTAGATGTACTTGTAGCTCTCCCTGCGGACCATGAAGCAGGGAGCTATGGCCCCCTCGCCCAAGAACTCGGAGATCACCGTCCGGCTTTCCGCCCCGTCCCCGTTCTCCAGCAGGGGGACCAGGCTTTCCCCGTCCATGGTGTCCGCCGGCTCTTTCAGATGCGGATCATCGCTCACATCCAGCAGGGTGGGCAGCAGGTCAACCAGGGAAACCGGTGTATCCACACGCTTGGCCCCAAACCGCTTGGGGGCATGGACGAGCAGGGGCACCCGGGCTGAGCCCTCAAACAGGGACATCTTGAACCACAGCCCCTTCTCTCCCAGCATGTCCCCATGATCCGCGGTGAACAGGATGATGGTGTCCTCCTTCATCCCGGTGTCGTCCAGGGCCTTGAGCAGCTTGCCGATCTTGTCGTCGATATAGCTGATCTGGCCGTAATAGGCCCGTCTGGCATTCTTGATGTCTTCATTGGTGATCTTGGTCACATCGGCCTGGTACGCGGCCCGAAGCCTCCGGCTGTGCGGGTCCAGTTCCTGATCCGGGAGGGTGCCCACCCGGGGCAGATCAATGGACTCGTGGTCGTAGCGGTCCCAGTGCTCCTTGGGGCAGTTGTAGGGATCGTGGGGATCGGTGAAGGAGCAGACCAGGCAGAACGGACGGTCATCGTCGCTTCTGGCCACGTCGTATATCTTGCGCACCGCGTAGAATTCCGTCTCATCGTCGAAATCGATCTGATTGGTCCGCTCACAGGGCCCGGCCTGGGTGATGCTGGACATGTTGTGATACCACCAGTCGAAGCGGTGCTCGGGATGTCTCCAGTCCGGGGCCCAGCCGTGGTCGGCAGGGTAGACGTCCGTGGTCAGGCGCTCTTCAAAGCCGTGCATCTGATCGGCGCCCACGAAGTGCATCTTGCCGGACAGGCAGGTCTGGTATCCGTTGACCCGCAGGTAATGGGCAAAGGTGGGGATGTCCCCGGGAAATTCGGCCCCGTTGTCGAATGCTTCTATCCGCGATGTATGCTGTCCGGACATCATGGAGAACCTGGACGGGGCGCACAGGGGATTGTTGCAGTAGGCGCTGTCGAAGACCACGCCGTCCTCAGCCAAGGAATCCAGATTCGGGGCCTGGACCACCTGGTTGCCGTAGCAGGGCAATGCCTGGGCTGCGAGTTGGTCGGCCTGGATAATAAGAATGTTCGGCCGTTTGGATTGCATACTCCCTCCAAGGTATATTTTTGGTTCAACGTCTTTGTCAGGGGTTTATAAATGACTCGATCTCGGCCCTGGCTGAATGCAGCTTATCCGCGATTCGGTCCCCGAGTCCGGGAACCCGCTCCAGCCTAGCCGGCATAACCCCCACTCCCAGAGTCATGGCCACCTGCCCCGATTCGTACAGCGGAACGGCGAACCGGCGCATGCCGGGGAAAAAGATGCCCCGGTCGTCTAGAAAGTCGCTTCTGCGGGCTTGATGCAGCACGTCCTTTACTTCCTTTAGCTCCAGCATCGCCTCATGCCGGCTCATCTCCTGAGCCAGGAACTCTTCATCCTGAACCTGTTCTTCGGACATGAAAAAAACCGCGCCCAGGACGGAAATATGCAGAGGCAGGCTCTTCCCTGCCTGCCACAAGGCGGGCGAGTCAGGATCCACAATGCTTTCCAGACAGAACAGTCGCTGGTCTATGCAGGTAAAGAGATTGACTGAAGCGCTCAAGTCCTTGTGCAGCTGCTCCATGCAGGAGCGGATAATCTGTATCGGCGTGTTCTTGGCCGCCATGCACCGGCCCCAGAAATAGGTCTTTCTTCCCAGGGTATAGCGGCCGGATCCGTTTTTTTCCAAAATCCTTTCCCGGGTCAGCTCTTTTAAGATCTTGTTCACAGTGGATGGGCTGGGATGGGACAGGAGGGCCGCGATATCGGAAAACCGCAGTCCATGCTCGCTTTTGCTCACCGCGTCGATGACCTGGACGGCCCTGGAAAGTATGGATGCACTCATAAAAACTACACAAATACGTAGTGTGGTATCGATATAGATAGCAAAATATCAAGGGTTCCCCGATCTGTCAAACAAGGGCTGACCACGAAGCACTGACGTTGCTTCGCGCAAGAAGACTTTTGTTCAGCGAGAGGAATGAGCCTGAGCGCAAACCCAGAATATTAGAGGATGGGTCGTTCTACCCCACGATGAACTTGATCAGGAACAGTCCGGACACGGTCAAAACCGAGGGGCTCAGATCCCTGAGCCGGAAGCTCAAGGTCTTGATCAGGGCATAGGAGATGAAACCGAAACCGATGCCTGTGGCGATGGAGAAGGTCAAGGGCATGGCCAGCATCGTGATCACCGCCGGGATATATTCGGTGAGGTCATCCCAGTTGATATCTTTGAGATTTTTGGCCATCAGACAGGCCACAAAGACCAGGGCCGGGGCAGTGGCGTAGGAAGGGATCGCTCCGGCCAGGGGAGCAAAGAACAGGGAGAGCAGAAAAAGGACGGCCACGGTCACGGCGGTCAGCCCGGTCCGTCCTCCGGCTTCAACCCCGGCCAGGCTCTCCACATAGCTGGTTGTTGTGGATGTCCCCAGGACCGATCCGGCTATGGTGGCCGAGCTGTCCGCGAAAAGGGCATTCTTCAGTCGGGGAAGGCGGCCCTGCTTGTCCACCATGCCCGCGCCCTGGGTCACTCCGACCAGGGTGCCCGCGGAATCGAACAGATCCGTGAGCACAAAGGTAAAGATAACAGCCAGCAGGCCCATTTCCAGGGCCCCGGGAACATCCATCTGCAGCAGGGTTGGGGCCAGGCTCGGAGGCCTGGAGACAAAACCAGGGACTGGGGTGAGCTGCAGCATAACCCCCGCGCCTGTAGCGGCCAGGATGCTGATCAGGATGGCCCCCGGTATACGGCGGAAGTGCAGGGCCGCCATCAAGGCGAAAGCGAGGACCGAAAGCACGACAGTGGGCTCGGTCAAGGAACCGGCACTGACCAGGGTGCTGGGATGGGCAACGATAATACCAGTATTTTTCAGCCCGATGATGGCCAGAAAAAAGCCGATGCCTCCGGCGATGGCCACCTTCAGTGTCCTGGGGATGGAGTTGATCAGCCATTCCCTGACCGGCAGAATGCTCAAGACCAAAAAGACGACCCCGGAGATAAAGACCGCCCCCAGGGCGGTCTGCCAGGCCACCCCCATGCCCAGAACCACGGTATAGGTAAAAAACGCGGTCAGCCCCATGCCTGGAGCCAGGGCCACGGGATAGTTGGCCACCACTCCCATGATCAGGGTTCCGATAACAGCGGCAAAACAGGTGGCAACAAACACCGCCCCCTTGTCCATGCCCGCATCGGCCAGAATAGATGGATTGACGAAGATGACATAGGACATGGTCAAGAATGTGGTCACCCCGGCGATCACTTCCTGCCTCACCGTTGTCCGGTTCTTTGTCAGCTGAAAAAAAGAGTCCAGCATGGCGTCTTCCTCCTGTGCATAGGCCCGGAGATCATCGTTTCCCAGCCACAGGGGACAGGTACACAAAACCCGCACCAAGGACAAGAGCACAGCCCCGGGATTCAGCGGTCCTGAGATTCACCAATTGGTAACAGTTTAGCCCTTTGAAAAATCTGCCAACAAGAAGCAAAAATTAACTGGCGTCGGAGGGAGAGATTTGATACCTTCTCTCCATGGCCGATCAGAAGATTATTTTTAAGTTCCGTTCCCGTGAGTATTCAGAAAATGACCTGAAAGCAATCCGCCAGGTCATCTCTGAGAATTTTCATCTGGGACGGACCCAGATATCATGCATCCTGGCCCAGACCTGGGAGTGGAAACAGCCAAACGGGAAATACAAAGAGTTTGCTGTCAGAGACACTCTTCTTCGCATGCAGGA